>NZ_JBQFXP010000008.1:0-246565 GCF_056540905.1 Ruegeria sp. AL1 | reverse complement strand
GTACAACTAAAAGTCATCTGTTTGTTGTGCTTCAGGTCTCCTAAGAAACCGAAAGCCGTACAAACAGTGAAGCTGACACTCTATCATCGGCGCCGCCACTCACACTACAAGAGCGCAAACAACTTAACCTAAGAGCGCGATATACAGACATCCAATCCGTCGAAACGAACCAAACCGCCCACATATCTCTTCAGTTATCCATCAATGTCAAAGAACATAACACCCAGAGCCAAAAAGCAGACCATCACGCCAAAACCTCAGCGCAACCGCCCATTCCATAACCCAAGATGCCCCCGGTCTCTCCCGAGCGTCACAACCGTCTCTCCGGCCCGTCTCCGCCGTTCCCAGCGTCCCAGCAACCGCCTCAGCAGCGCCGGTGAAGGGGTATTTACGGATTGGGTCCGGGACCTGCAACCCCCATTTTGAAAAAACTTCACATTTTCCGCCACATTTTGCATGAGGTTAAAAAAAACAACAGGTTACCTTTAAATTTCCACCGCCAAAGGACCCCAATCATCCCTTTCAGGCAGCTCAAACCAAGCGAATTGCGGGAATCGCCTTAGTCCTCGGCTTCGGGCACCGGGACTCGGCAAAGAAAACGCCGCCCGGGTTTCCCTGGGCGGCGTGGTTTCGTGAGTGGCCGGGTGTTTACTTGAGGTCGAACCGGTCTGCGTTCATCACCTTGTTCCAGGCCGAGACGAAGTCGCAGACAAACTTGCCGCCTGCGTCCGACTGGCCATAGACCTCGGCCAACGCGCGCAATTGCGAGTTTGAGCCGAAGACCAGATCGACGCGCGTGCCGGTCCATTTGACGGCACCGCTGGCACGATCACGCCCTTCATAGACGCCATTGCCCGCAGGCTTCCATTCGGTGCCCATGTCCAGCAGGTTGGTGAAGAAGTCGGTGCTGAGCGCGCCGACCCGATCCGTGAACACACCGTGCTTGGTATCGCCGAAATTGGCCCCCATGACGCGCAACCCTCCGACCAAGGCCGTCATCTCGGGCGCGGACAGCGTCAGCAGCTGCGCGCGGTCCACCAGCAGCTCTTCGGGTGAGACGCTGAACTCGGTTTTCTGGTAGTTGCGGAACCCGTCAGCCGCCGGTTCAAGCATCGCAAAGCTGTCCACATCCGTCTGTTCCTGCGTTGCATCTGTGCGGCCTGGTGTGAAAGGAACCTCGACATCGTGACCGGCTGCTTTGGCCGCTTGTTCGACACCGACGCTGCCTGCCAGAACGATCACATCCGCCAGCGAAACCTTCTTGCCGTCCGACTGCGCGCCGTTGAACGCGGTCTGAACGCCTTCCAGCGTGTCCAGCACGTTTGACAGCTTCATCGGCTCGTTCACTGCCCAGTCTTTCTGCGGCGCAAGGCGGATACGAGCGCCATTGGCACCGCCGCGCTTGTCCGAACCACGGAAGGTCGAAGCAGATGCCCATGCGGTCGAGACCAGTTCCGACACAGACAGACCAGTTGTTGCGATCCTCGCTTTCAGATCGGCCACATCCGCGTCGTCCACCAGATCATGATCCACGGCGGGCACGTTGTCCTGCCAGATCAGCTCCTCAGTGGGGGCTTCTTCACCGATATAGTTCGAACGCGGGCCCATGTCGCGGTGGGTCAGTTTGAACCAAGCGCGGGCAAAGGCATCGGCGAACTCATCCGGGTTCTCGTGGAAGCGTTTCGAGATCGGGCCATAGATCGGGTCCATGCGCATCGCCATGTCGGCGGTGGTCATCATGGTCTTGACCTTTTTGGACGGATCATGTGCGGCCGGCGCCATGTCTTCTTCTTTCACACCAATCGGCTCCCAGATCCACGCGCCCGAGGGGCTTTTGGTCAGGTTCCAGTCATAGCCGAACAGCAGGTCAAAGAACCCGTTGTCCCATTTGATCGGGTTCGCGGTCCATGCGCCTTCGATCCCCGAGGTTGTGGTGTCGTCACCCTTGCCCGAGCCGAACTTGTTGATCCAGCCAAAGCCCATTTCCTCGATCGGAGCGCCTTCGGGCTCGGGGCCGACCAGGTCCGGATCACCCGCGCCATGCGCCTTACCAAAAGTGTGACCGCCAGCGACCAGAGCGACGGTTTCCTCATCGTTCATCGCCATCCGGGCAAAGGTTTCACGGATGTCGCGGCCCGAGGCCAGAACGTTCGGTTCCCCATCCGGGCCTTCCGGGTTCACATAGATCAGGCCCATCTGTACTGCGGCCAGCGGGTTTTCCAGATCACGCTCACCGGAATAGCGGCTATTCGGGTTATCGGTGGGGGCCAGCCATTCGGTCTCGGTCCCCCAATAGATGTCTTCCTCGGGGGCCCAGATATCTTCACGGCCACCGGCAAAGCCAAAGGTCGTGCCGCCCATGGATTCAATGGCGCAGTTTCCCGCAAGGATCATCAGGTCCGCCCACGAGATCTGGTTGCCGTATTTCTGCTTGATCGGCCACAGCAGACGACGCGCTTTGTCGAGGTTCCCGTTATCCGGCCAGCTGTTGAGCGGCGCAAACCGTTGGTTCCCGGTCGAGGCCCCGCCACGGCCATCCGCCGTCCGGTAGGTGCCCGCGCTGTGCCATGCCATACGGATGAACAACCCGCCATAATGGCCATAATCCGCCGGCCACCAGTCCTGCGAGTCCGTCATCAGCGCGTACAGGTCTTCTTTCAGCGCCTTGTAGTCCAGGCCTTTGAACGCTTCGGCATAGTCGAAATCTGCGCCCATCGGGTTCGAAGCCGATCCATGCTGATGGAGGATCGACAGGTTCAGCTGGTTGGGCCACCAGTCACGGTTTGACCGGGTTCCCGCGCCATGCATTACCGGGCATTTGCCCATGTTTGGGTTGTCACTTCCGTCCATTTTGATCTCCAATTCTGGCTGGCGCCGAAACGTTGTGCTGTTGCGAGTGAGGCAGTGAACATGGTCGCGCGCAATCTCCGCCCTGACACATTACCTGTGACCTGCGCGGGATTGCACAAGTCACGGGCGCGTATCTTTTTGTAAAATGCATCAACGACTCAATCTTGCTGTCTGTCGCGAATCCTATCAAAGGGAACTCATCTGAAAAAGTTTTGTTTTTTGATAATAATAATAACTTTTAATTATCACTTTATTTCTGCAATCTCCATTGGCCTGATTGCGCCTGTAATTCAGTGCCGAGCGTAAGCGCATCCTGCCGCGTCAAACTGCGGAACACCTGCAAAAACACGCGTTGAGGCGTGGGCTGCAAACGTCTACACCCTATGACATTCAGGGAGGACACCATGCCAGCGCCAAAAAATACGTTTAAACAAGCCCTCAGAGACAAGCGCCCGCAACTTGGATGCTGGTTGGGTATGGCCGATCCCTACGCCGCCGAGATTTCCGCTACGGCCGGGTTCGATTGGCTGCTGATCGACGGAGAGCATGCGCCAAACGACCTGCGGTCGATCATGGCGCAGCTTCAGATCGTTCAGGCCTCATCATCTCAGGCGGTGGTGCGGCTACCGGTCGGCGAAACGTGGATAATCAAACAGGTGCTGGATGCGGGAGCGCAGTCCATTTTGATCCCGATCGTCGAAAGCGCCGCGCAAACGCGCGAACTTGTACGGGCCGTCACCTATCCTCCGCACGGGGTGCGCGGGGTTGGGGCCTCGCTGGCGCGCGCATCCAGGTTCGGCGCGATCACAGATTACATTGAAACCGCCGACTCGCAGGTCTGCCTGCTGGTTCAGGTGGAAAACCGCGCGGGCCTGGCCGCTTTGGACGAGATACTTGAGATAGAGGGCGTTGACGGTGTCTTTGTCGGCCCGGCTGATCTGGCCGCCGATCTGGGGTATCCGGGACAGGCCGATCACCCTGAGGTACTGGCGGCGATAGACACCGCGCTGACCAAGATTGTCGCGTCGGACAAAGCGGCGGGGATTCTGACGCTCGATCCGGTGATGCAGAAAACATGTGCCGACATGGGCGTGACATTCATGGCCACACATATCGACGTCGCCCTGTTTGCCAGCGCCATACGTCAGGCGGCAAAAGACGGGCTAAAACTGCTGGGCCGCTAAGCGCCCATCAGGATCCTTCAATGCCCGCTGACCTTTTTGTAAAGCGCGGATTTATAGCCAAACGGGATGCCCAGAACACCCACCAGCCACCCGGCACCGCGCGCGATCTGAATCAGGCGCCTGTCGGGTTGGAACGGCAACAGCAGAATGGCCCCCAGCAAAGCGACTACCCTGAACGGCGCCGAGATAAACCCCAAGGCAGCGCTGAGCGGGCGTTTGTCCAGCTTGCGGCGCATATGGGTATTCGACTGATCGCGCCCCCGCGCCGCCTGATACCAGAAGGATAACCGCTCGGGCGGGATCGTCTCGTACACAAAGGCGTCGGGCACCCAACCGACGGTCTTTCCTGCAGCAACCGCCTCGGCGTAGAATTTTGCATCGGTTCCGCCGGTCATGCGCATGTTTTCGTCAAACCAGATGCCGGTTTCACTGAACAGCCGCGTCTCACCCAGCCAGTTATTGGTGACGATGGTGACGCCGCCCGTATCATTCAAACTGGCCTTGCGCGCAGCGGCACGTTCCTTTTCCATATACCGGTTGCTGATGTTGCGCAGCATAAGGCGCTGCATCGCCGTTTCACCGCCCGCAGGCTCTGCCGCTCGTAAAGGCGCACCAAGCAACACGGCCGAGCTGCCGCGATACCCGGCCACCAGCTTCTCAAGCCAGTCACGGGCCACTACCTCATCATCATCCACGAAACACAACAGATCGGAACTGTTGGCCAACGCCTCTCGCGCAGCGCGGTTGCGCCCAAAGGGAATGCCCAGCTCGGGTTCGAGCACATAGTGCAGCGCAGCCCCATTGGACAGCGTCTGACCAAAGCCATCGACGGTTGCGCGACTTACTTCGGTCGCGTCGTTCTCGACCACCAGAAACCGAACGGTGCAATCTGCAGGCAGCGTCGTCGCGCCCCAACTTTCGATCAAAGCCGCCAGCATCTCGGGGCGCTGGCGCGTCAGGGTGGATACGGTAATGTGCAAAGGCGCGGATCGCTTGTCCATTGGACCCCAATACTATTTCGACCAAGGCGCTGACAAGGCGGATGTGGCGCGCGCAATCCCGTCCTACGGAGCGTTCCGACCCTGCGCCATCAGGGCCTCCAATCCAACCCGATAATTGGGGTACAGCAGGGCAACGCCCAGCTCATCCTTGATCCGGTCATTCCGAACGCGCTTGTTTTCGTTATAAAAACTACGAGCCATTGGCGTCAGATCCGCTTCATCGAATGCCACAGCGGGCGGCAGAGGCAGGCCCTGCAACTCGGCCGCATAGCCAATGACGTCCTGAGGGGGCACCGGTTCGTCATCGCAGACATTGTAGATCGCACTCGGGTTTGGCCGCCGCATCGAAGCCGCCAGCACCTGCGCAATGTCATCGACATGGATACGCGAAAACACCTGCCCCGGTTTGATGATACGCCGCAGCCCCCCGCGTTTGAGTTTGGAGAACGGGCCACGCCCGGGCCCATAAATCCCCGCCAGCCGAAAGATGTGCAACGGCAGGTCGGGGATTCCGGCCCATTGGTCCTCGGCCCTTACCCGCCAACGGCCGCGTTCCGCCGTTGGGGTCGCCGGTGTCGCCTCGTCCACCCAATCACCGCCGTGATCGCCGTATACGGCCGTCGTCGACAAATACCCGACCCATGAAAACTGCGCGGCCCGCTTCGCAATCTCGTCGTACAGCTGCGCCAGCACCGGGTCGCCCTCGGCCGTGGGCGCGGTTGAGATCAACAGATGCGTCACCCCATCCAGATCAGGCGCACCGCCCGGCCAGACCAGCGGTTCGGCTCCGGAGTCTCGGATTACGCCCAGTTGCGCGGCATCGCGCGTTGTGCCGATCACCCGCCACCCTTCGGGCACCAGCGTTCGTGACAATGCCCGCGCCGAATAGCCGTGGCCAAAGGAAAACAAAGTCTGTGTCATGCCCCTTTGATGAGCCGCCCCCCACGGGGATGCAAGCGCCGGATCGACGCACTTGATTCGAATCCCCCGTTGGGCCTTGATTGAAGGATGAGCCAAAAGAGCCCCGACCTGAACGCCGCCTATGCCCTGAAATCGCCCGAGGATAACAAGCGCCTCTATGCGGAATGGGCGGGTGACTACGACGATGGCTTTGCCACGCGCGAAGACTATCAGTTGCACATCCACACCGCGCGCGCCTTTGTCGGCGCAGGCGGTCAGGGGCCGGTGCTGGATGTCGGCGCGGGCACCGGGCTATGCGGTGCTGTATTGGCCGGTCTTGGGGTCGGGCCGATCGATGCCACCGACATCAGCGCCGAGATGTTGCAGCAAGCTATGCGCAAGGACATCTACCGCGACGCGATCGAGGCCGATCTGAACACGGGCCTGCCTGTGCCAGCCGAAAGTTATGCGGGGATCGTATCCTCGGGCACCTTCACCCACGGGCATCTTGGGCCGGACGTCCTGCCCGCCCTGCTGCGCGCGGCCCGGCCCGGGGCGCAATTTGCGCTGTCGATCAACGCCAAACACTATCAGGCGCTCGGGTTCGCGGATGCGCTGCATCACCTGTCCGACACGCAGATCGACAATCTGTCACTGCCCGAGGTTCGCATCTACGGCGACCTGGCCTCGGGCGCCAACAAGGATGATCTGGCCCTGATCGCCTTGTTCGAGAAAACCTGATCCAGCCGATCCGCGGGGCACCGGGCCTACTTGGTATACATCTGCTTTTTGAACGCCCGCGTCCGCACCGTCGCCTCGGCCGAGCCGTCATGATAGGTACCGAACCACTTGTCGAAGGGGATTTCCGAAGTGCCATAGTTGCACTCGAAATACCGGTGGTGAAGTTGATGGAAGAAGTCACCGGCACGCGCCGCATCCGTCTCGCCCGCCTTCAGCTTTTCAAAACCAGAATGCGACAGAACCGGGCTGATCTGCTGGAAATAGGCGTGAAACAATACGTGCAGCGGGTGCGACGGTATGATCAGGTGAATGAAGTAGGTCGTGAAATACAGCAGGTTTTCATACCAGTGGTTCGAGATCCCCGACCATGGCCCGATATTGACATTGCGGTGATGCACGGCGTGGACATGTTTGTACAGTCTGGGGTGATGCTCCAGTCGGTGCACCCAATAGAAGTGAAGCCCGGACCACATGGGAATGAACAGCATCCAGATCACGAACCAGACAGGCGCCGCGGCCCATGTGAGTACCGGCACGTAGTCGTTTGCCATCGCCCAGTAGATGATCCATTGATAGACTGTGGCCACGGTCATCGCAC
The DNA here is from genome assembly GCF_056540905.1 of Ruegeria sp. AL1. NCBI lineage: Bacteria > Pseudomonadati > Pseudomonadota > Alphaproteobacteria > Rhodobacterales > Roseobacteraceae > Ruegeria > Ruegeria sp. AL1. The sequence goes on along the minus strand of NZ_JBQFXP010000008.1, from coordinate 239,291 downwards.
TGCCCAGCGTCCACCAGATATTGTCCCAGACCTGATTTCGGAACGTGAAAGTCCCGTTGTCCCGTGTCAGGTCCCGGCGGTCGAATTTCTTGTACATGCCCTGCCCTTTGCGCATGTAAAGCCACCAATGCAGGCTGCCTGCCACCAGTATCTGAGGCCCTATGTTCAACAGCCAGATTCGGAACATCCACCCCGGCGCAAAACTTTGCATGGTCTCTAATCCGGGGAAAAAGACCGCATATGTGATAATCGCCAGCACCATGCACAGGGTCAGTGACGTGATCGGCAACCACGCCCCCCGATACCAGCTCAAAACCGCAGCGGGGCGCGGCGGCCAGGTGAAGAGCGGATTCAAACCCACCGGTCCTTCGGGATGGTAGTTCCAGCGGGCGGCTTCGGGGTCCTGCGTGACGTCAGTCATGGGCCTCACCTGTTCACGTGGCGTAGTCAGAGCCTTCGGCATCCAGCAGGGCCTTGATCTCTCGCAAATGCGCAGCGGCCTGATCGGGATAGTCGTCGACCTCGGCGGCAGTTTTCTCGGCAATCTCATCTGACATAACGCGCATCGGCTGACCGGTTTGCAGCGCGCGGATATAAGTCTCGGCTGCACGCTCGAAATAATACAGCCTGTTAAAAGTGTCCGCCGGGTCGCGCCCGATCACCAGCACCCCGTGGTTTCCCATGATCATGACCTTCTTTTTCGGGTCGGACAGCATCGCAGCACAGCGCTCGCCCTCGCTTTCAAAGGCCAGCCCGCCAAAGGCTTCGTCCACCACATACCGATTGAAGAACGTCGCCGTGTTCTGATCGATCGGCGGCAGGCTGCTGTCGGCCAAAGACGCCAGAACGGTCGCAAAGATCGAGTGCACATGCATGACGCAGCGCGCATGCGGGCACTGGCGATGGATCGCTCCGTGCAATCCCCAAGCCGTCGGATCAGGAGCACCGGGCTGGCTCATCACATCCGGGTCATTGGCGTCCAGCAACAGCAGGTTCGAGGCCCTGATCCGCGCAAAGTGCATTTGATTGGCGTTCATCAGGAACTGCGTGCCATCCTCATTCACGGCGAGGCTGAAATGGTTCGCCACGGCCTCGTGCAGGTTCAACCGCTCAGTCCATCGGAACGTCGCGGCAAGGTCTACGCGTTCGGGCCAGTGGTCGATATTGGGACGCAGGTTGGTGACGCTCATCTGCGGGCTCCTCTTGTGACAGTCTCTGTTGGGCGAAAGCGTGCCTGCGCCGTACGGGTTTGACCAACGAAAAAAACGTGAGTAATTCATTAGCTGAACTAATGACGAAGTTATGCACATGCAGAAACAGCTACCGCCATTGGGCTGGTTGCGCACGTTCGAGGCCGCTGCCCGGCACTTGTCCTTCACCGGTGCCGCGCGCGATCTGAACATGACGCAAAGTGCGGTCAGCCAGCAGGTCAAATCGCTGGAAGGGTATCTGGGCCAGCCTCTTTTCCTGCGGCGACCGCGCGTGTTGGAATTGACCGAGGCCGGGATCACCTACCTCCCCGTGGTGCGAGAGGCGTTTCGGACACTGGTCCGCGGCACTCAGGCCGTCACGGGGGCGCAACAGAACGCGGTTCAGGTGCAAAGCAACATCACATTTGCGGTCAACTGGCTGGCCCCGCGCCTGCCGCAATTCAGGGCCGAACATCCAGACGTTCAATTGAATATCTTCACCGAATTGTGGGAGCCGCGAGAGATGGCCGAAGGCGCTGCGGTCGAAATCCGATACTCGCTGCGTCCCTCTGACAGGGTCAGAACCGAGTTGCTGAGAACCGATCACTATTATCCTGTTTGCGCACCGGGCTTCGATGTCACATTGGCCTCGCTGCAGGCTTGCCCCCTGTATGACTGTTCCAACCTGCTGTCGAACTGGCAGAGCTGGACGGAAGATCAGGATCTGACCTGGAGTGATCCGCCCATTACCTATTCAACAACCTATCTGGTCAGCCTGTCGGTGGCGATGGCCGGTGGTGGGCTGTGTCTGGCCCATGACACGATTGCACAGGCGCTTATCGCACAGGGACGATTGATTGCACCATTTGAGCACCGTGCCGCGATGCCCGAAGCCTATTATCTGCTCTTGTCCCCGCAGGCCGAAGACGCACCCGGCGCGCTGGCTTTCGCCGAATGGCTGCGTCGCGAGACTGCAGCGGATGCGGGGGGCTGAAACGGCGAGCTCCCGCCCATTGTCAGCGCCCCTGACGGGGCGCACCCACTGGTTGGGCCGGGCAGCGCTGACGCGCTGCGTGACGGTTTCATGACACCTGTCCAGCGGGGGTTGAACCTTTGCGCGCATTCGGGAAAGTTGGGCCATGGAATATACACCTTTCCCCAGTTGGCCCGATGTCGCCCCCCGTTTGATTGCCGTTGCCGCCGGACGTGACGCTGCAGATTTGGTCGTGCGTGGCGGTGTCTGGGTGAACGTGCACAGCCGCGAAGCCTTGACGGCACATGACATTGCCGTTGCAGCCGGGCGTGTGGCGTTTGTCGGGCCCGACGCCTCTCATTGCATCGGACCGGATACCACGATCATCGAGGCCAAAGGACGGTTTATGCTGCCGGGTCTGTGCGACGGGCATATGCATATCGAATCGGGCATGCTCACCCCTGCGGAATTTGCCCGCGCCGTGATCCCGCATGGCACCACATCGATGTTCACGGATCCGCATGAGATTGCCAATGTGCTGGGGCTGGACGGTGTGCGGATGATGCATGATGAAGCGTTGTTGCAACCAGTGAATATCTTCACGCAGATGCCGTCCTGCGCTCCGTCCGCGCCGGGGTTGGAGACCACAGGTTATGAAATCACACCCGAGGACGTGGCCGAAGCGATGAACTGGCCGGGTATCGTCGGGCTGGGCGAGATGATGAATTTCCCCGGAGTAATTCACGGCGATCCGAAGATGCTGGCCGAGATTGCAGCAACTCAGCAAGCGGGCAAAACCGTCGGAGGCCACTACGCATCGCCTGATTTAGGGCCTGATTTTGCGGCCTATGTGGCTGGCGGCCCCGCAGATGACCACGAAGGCACTTGCGAGGCGGATGCGATTGCCCGCGTGCGGCAGGGAATGCGTTCGATGATGCGACTGGGGTCGGCCTGGTACGATGTGGAAAGCCAAATCACCGCCATTACCGAAAAGGGGCTGGACTCGCGCAACTTCATCTTGTGCACAGATGACTGCCATTCGGGTACTCTGGTCAATGACGGTCACATGAACCGGGTCGTGCGGCATGCGATTGCCTGCGGATGCGATCCTCTGGTCGCATTACAGATGGCAACGATCAACACCGCCACGCATTTCGGGTTGGAGCGCGAGATCGGTTCGCTCACACCGGGGCGACGCGCGGACATAATCCTCAGCTCGGACCTGAAAACGCTGCCCGTCGAACTGGTTATCGCCCGAGGTCAGGTCGTAGCCGAGGGTGGAAGGATCACTGTCGACTGCCCGCATCTGAATTGGCCCGAAACCGCGCGCAACACGGTTCATCTGGGGCATAGCCTATCCGATGCCGACTTCGAGATCCCTGCACCTGCCGGGGCTAACCGGGTTCAGGCCAACGTGATCGGCGTTGTCGAAAATCAGGCTCCAACCAAGGCGCTGAAGGCCGAACTGCCTATCATTGGCGGGCTGGTCGAGGGCGAAGGAGATGTCTGCCAGATCGCTCTGGTCGAACGGCATCAGGCGACCGGTGGCGTCACCAACGCCTTTGTTTCAGGCTTTGGATATCAAGGGCAGATGGCCATGGCGTCAACCGTGGCCCATGACAGCCACCACATGATCGTGGTTGGCACAGATCGGGCACAAATGGCGCTGGCTGCAAACCGATTGGCCGAGGTGGGGGGCGGTATCACCCTATTCCGTGACGGGGAGGAACTGGCGCTGGTCGAATTGCCCATCGCAGGCCTGATGTCTGACAGCCCAGCTGCCGACGTGGCAGCCAAGGCGGAACGGATGGTCAAAGCAATGCAAGCCTGCGGCTGCCACCTGAACAACGCATATATGCAGCACTCATTGCTGGCCTTGGTCGTGATTCCGGAACTCCGAATCTCGGATCTTGGGCTGGTGGATGTGCGTACATTTGAAAAGATCGACCTACTGGAACCTCTTGCATGACAATAATAAAAACACCCGACGTCCCAACACCCGAGACATTCACCGACCCGGTCGCCGCTGTCGCGCGTCTGGAACAATTGTACGATCTGGCAACGCGGTTTCTCTGTGACAGTTTCGCCCGTGCCATCGAGCAAGGCACACCGTCGGAACGATTCCGAGCCTATTACCCGGAAATTCGGATCAAAACCTCGTCCTATGCGCAGGTCGACAGCCGGCTGAGCTTTGGACATGTCTCCGAACCCGGCACACATGCTACAACCGTGACACGCCCTGATCTGTTTCGATCCTACCTGACGCAGCAGATCGCGCTGCTGATCAAGAACCACGACCAGCCGGTCACGATCGGAACGTCCGAGACTCCGATTCCCGTCCATTTTGCGGTGGCCAACAACCCTGACCTTGTCGTGCCGCATCAAGGTGCCGCCGGTTTCACATTGCGCGACGTTTTCGACGTGCCGGACCTGACCACAACAAATGACGACATCGTCAATGGCGTGTACGACCACGAGGACACTGCGGGACCGCTGGCCCTGTTTACGGCGCAACGTGTGGATTACTCGCTGGCCCGGCTGGCGCATTACACCGCGACCGACCCCAGCCATTTCCAGAACCACGTTCTGTTCACCAACTACCAGTTTTACGTCTCGGAATTCGAGAACTATGCCCGCGAGCAGCTGGGCGACCCCGAAAGCGGTTATGTCAGCTTTGTCTCAACCGGAAATGCCCGGATCACGACGCCTGACGGGGCGCTGGAAAGACCTTTGAAGCTGCCGCAGATGCCGACCTATCACCTCAAACGCGAGGACGGTTCTGGGATCACCCTGGTCAATATCGGGGTCGGACCGTCAAACGCCAAAACCGCCACCGACCATATTGCCGTGCTGCGCCCACATGCCTGGCTGATGGTTGGTCACTGCGCCGGGCTGCGCAACACACAGGCGCTGGGGGATTTTGTATTGGCCCATGCGTATCTGCGCGAGGACAAAGTGCTGGATGATGACCTGCCGGTCTGGGTGCCGATCCCGCCTTTGGCCGAGGTTCAGGTGGCACTGGAACGCGCCGTGGCCGAAGTGACCGAGCAGGACGGGTACGAACTGAAGCGGATCATGCGCACAGGCACTGTCGCCTCGGTCGACAACCGCAACTGGGAATTGCGCGACCAGTCCGGTCCGGTGCAGCGTCTCAGCCAGTCGCGCGCAATTGCCCTGGATATGGAAAGCGCAACGATTGCCGCAAATGGCTATCGGTTCCGGGTGCCCTATGGCACGCTGCTTTGCGTGTCCGACAAACCGCTGCATGGCGAACTGAAGTTGCCGGGTATGGCGTCTGAGTTCTATACAACACAAGTGAGCCGCCATCTGGCCATCGGAATACGGGCGATGGAGCATCTGCGCGGCATGCCGCTAGAGCGCTTGCACAGCCGGAAATTGCGTTCTTTCGACGAAACGGCCTTTCTCTGAAGCAAAAAAGCAACGATTTCCCCATATTTTTAGGGTTTTCCACGCTACTATTCGTTGTGTTCAGCCACAATATCCCGTTACAGTTACGCGGTGAGGCCCTATTTATCGGGCACGTTAAGGAGACCAAGAAATGGCAAAGCCTATGACAAAGACTCAGCTGGTGGCTGCTCTCGCTGAGGAAATGGGAACTGACAAGAAATCTGCAAACGCCGCGCTGGAGGCCGTGACCGGCCTGATCACACGCGAAGTTTCGGCTGGTGGCGCGGTGACCCTGCCCGGTGTCGGCAAAATCTACTGCCGCGAGCGCCCCGAGCGCCAGGTACGCAACCCTGCCACCGGTGAGACCTTCACCAAAGAGGCCGACAAGGTTGTGAAAATGACCATCGCGAAAGCCCTGAAGGACAGCGTCAACGGCTGACCTTGCGCCGCGAAGGCCAAGCAGGATCGGGGGTCGCCACGGGCGGCCCTTTTTCGTTTCGCCACAGATTGGTTGCTTGCGAAAGCAACAAATATCGTCAACAGTCGCCGCGATTTCACGAGGAGACCGGAATGGACCTGCGCGCCATAGGCATGGGGCTGATCTTTGCCCTGATCTGGTCATCGGCCTTTACCTCGGCCCGGATCATCGTTGCCGATGCCTCGCCGCTGTTTTCGCTGGCGTTGCGGTTCCTCATTTCAGGTCTCATCGGGGTGACCATAGCCCGCGTCATGGGCCAAAGCTGGCGCTTGTCCCGTGATCAGTGGTACGCCACAATTCTGTTCGGGATTTGCCAAAATGCCCTGTATTTGGGTTTGAATTTCTATGCCATGCAAACGGTCGAGGCCTCGGTTGCGGCCATTATCGCATCAACCATGCCCCTGTTGGTTGCCCTGGCCAGCTGGCTGTTGCTGGGCGAACGGTTGCGGCCCGTTGGTCTTATCGGGTTGATGGCGGGTTTCGCCGGTGTCGCATTGATCATGAGCAGCCGCATCAGCGCAGGCGTCGATATGTTTGGCCTCGTCTTATGCGGCATTGGCGCGCTTGCCCTGACCTTTGCAACCCTTGCAGTGCGTGGTGCGACATCAGGTGGAAATTTCATGATGGTGGTCGGGCTGCAAATGCTTGTGGGCTCTGCGGTGCTGTTCCTCGCGGCCCCCCTGTTCGAGACGATCTATATCCACCTCACCGTGCCGCTGGCGCTGGCCTTCACGTATACGACCTTATTTCCCGGTTTGCTGGCCACGTTTATCTGGTTTCTTCTGCTGGACCGGATCGGACCGACACGGGCTGCCACCTTCCACTTTCTGAATCCGGTCTTCGGCGTCGCAATTGCCGCCCTGTTGCTGGGTGAAAAGCTGGGGCCACTGGACGCGGTCGGTGTCCTAGTCACCACATTGGGCATTCTGGCAGTGCAACTGTCGCGGAGACCAGCTCAGGGCAGCAAGGCTTCGACCTGACGCAGCAACTTGGGCGCATCAGGCTTGGTCGTGGCCCCATAGGTCGCGACCACTTCACCATCGGGGTCGATCAGGATTTTGTTAAAATTCCAGCTCGGTACGAAACCGGTCTGATCCGCAACCGCCTTGTAAAACGCATGCGCATCCAGACCACGCACCGGAGTAATGTCCGTCATCGGCAGGGTCAGACCATAGTTGAAATCACAGAACTCTTTGACTTCTTCCGCCGTGCCCAATTCCTGATTGAAGGAATCTGACGGAACCGCCAAAACCACCAAACCCCGCTTGGCATATGTGTCATATACCTTTTGCAGAGCCTCATATTGACCGGTGAATCCACAATGCGAGGCCGTGTTGACAACCAAAACCGGCTGACCTCGCCAATCTTCGATCGCCAGCGTCCCCCCATCGATCGAGGCAAACTCGCCAGTTAAAGGCGCGGCCTGAACCGCACGGCTGACCAGAAGGAGAACAGACAATAGAACCAATCGAAACATCTTAGCACCTCCTTTTTCCAACTATACGCGATACTCTGCCCAACGGATTAATCACACGACCGCGAGAGCCGCGTGAATTTGGGCTTTGAAATCTGTCCCTTCGCGCCCAGATTATTACCCAAAGCCGCAACACACGGAGACGCCATGACCCGCTATACCAAATCTCCCGAGGCCATCGCCGCCCTTTCGCCAGAAGAGTATCGCGTCACGCAACGCAGTGGCACTGAACGCCCCGGCACCGGCAAGCTGCTGAACAACAAAGAGCCAGGTATCTATGTGGATATCGTCTCGGGCGAGCCGTTATTTGCCTCGACCCATAAATACGAATCCGGCTGTGGCTGGCCCAGCTTCACCAAACCCATCGTACATGAACATGTCGAGGAACTGGAGGACCGCACACTGGGCATGATCCGGACCGAGGTCCGCTCGAAACACGCAGACAGCCATCTGGGTCACGTGTTTCCCGATGGCCCGCGTGAACATGGCGGGCTGCGATATTGCATCAACTCTGCCGCCTTGCGGTTCATCCATCGCGACGCGATGGAGGCCGAAGGCTATGGCGAATTCCTGATCCATGTGGAGGACATCCAATGACCGAACAACGTGCTGTTTTGGCCGGGGGCTGCTTTTGGGGCATGCAGGACCTGATCCGCAAGCTGCCGGGTGTTGCGCGCACCCGCGTCGGATATACGGGCGGAGACGTGCCCAACGCGACCTATCGCAACCACGGCACCCATGCGGAAGGGATCGAGATCATCTTCGATCCGACGCAGATCACCTATCGCGAATTGCTGGAGTTCTTCTTTCAGATTCACGACCCGACCACGCTGAACCGTCAGGGCAATGACCGCGGCATGAGCTATCGCTCGGCGATCTACTATGCGGACGAGGCGCAGCATCAGGTTGCCCAGGACACCATCGCCGATGTAAACGCCAGCGGTATCTGGCCCGGACGGGTCGTGACCGAAGTCGAACCTGTCGGTGATTTCTGGGAGGCCGAGCCCGAGCATCAGGATTACCTGGAACGCATTCCCAACGGCTACACCTGCCATTTTCCGCGCCCAGACTGGGTTTTGCCCAAGCGCGATGCGGCTGAATAGTCTCTAAGGTCTGTTCAAAGGCTATTCCGACGCCACTCGGGGGCGACCGCTGGCCTCAACTGTCAGCGTCGCCTCGACAAAAACTTCCTGCGCCTCGACGCGCGCGGTGCGGATGTCGCGATCAACAATCACCCGGATATCCTCGGCTCCGGCCTGACGCACGGCGCCCTCGGCCTGTTTGCGCAAGACACGCTCCAAAACATCCATCGCGGCGTCGGACTCATTGAAATCCTGCGGCCCGTCTTCAAGATGTACCCGATACCGACCCTCCGACGGGGACGTCACGGTACCCGAACGGCGCAGGGTCAACCTGCCAACCACCGCGCCAATCGCATTTGCCACGCCGGTATGCTCCGGCAGGATCATCTTGCACCGAAGACGCGCACCAACCGCCGGATAATAGCTGGGGGCAGAGGCCCCCAAACCGATCACATCCACGTTCAACGCCGCATCCAGTGCCAGCAATCCGCGATGCTGACCTAACCCCTTTTGTGTCAGCACGTGACGCGCCAGCTTCGCAGCCGGCAGTCCGAACTCTTCGGCCTCTTCTGCAAAGGCGGTCTCTAACAAGGTCAAGGACGTCTGGTGTGTCAGCTGATCAATGATCATTTGCGCCAGCTTTTCAGGAGACGGCGCCAACACATCGCCGGTCCCGACACGTTTGCGGGCGATCAGTTCCAGCGCCTTCCGGGCCGCTTGGGCATCCCAACTGTCCAATCGGCCCAACACATGGCTGGCATCCGAAGGCGTCACCCCCGAGACCTGAACGATCCCGCGATCCATCAGCCGCGTCAAAGCCCCGCTTTCCATCCGGGTGCGTAGTAAATCACTGACCGGCACGACCTGGTTGCCCAGCCGCTCCAACAATGCCTGCTCTCTTGTGCCCAACCCCTCCGCATGGATTCCGGGCACCTGACGCACAAATCGTGTGTCGTGCTCTCCCACGGTGGTCGCTCGCAATTGCATGTCCAGCACAGCATGAACAACTTCAGGTGCTTCGGCGGCAATCAGGGACACCGGCAATACCCGGCGCGGCCCCAAGAAGACACCACCGCCCAAACCTTCGGTCACCACATGAACCTGACTGTCGCCGCCCAATCCGTGGGTGCGCATTGCCACAGCCTCGACCATGGTGCGGAACCCGCCAACACGTGCGCCATCGGGGTCAATTGCCGGTTTCCCATCCCGGATCAAAGCCACATCCGTCGTGGTGCCACCGATGTCAGACACCAGCGCGTTCTCGGCCCCCGTCAGCCAACTTGCCCCCACGATGGACGCCGCCGGGCCGCTGAGAATGGTCTCGATCGGCCGTTCCCGTGCCTGCTCCGCGCTCATCAGCGCACCATCGCCGCGCACCACCATCATCGGCGCGTGGATGCCAAGCTCCAACAACTGATCCTGTGCGCGTCCGATCAGCCGGTCGATCATCCCGATCAGCCGGGCATTCAACACCGCAGTTACAGCGCGTTTGGGCCCATTCAGCTTGGCCGACAAATGGTGCGAGCACGTCACCGGCGCACCCGTACGTTCCGCAATGATCTGCGCTGCCTGTAGCTCATGCGCGGGGTTACGTGTGGCAAACTGTGCGGCCACAGCAAAGCCCGACACCCCCTTGTGAAAGTCCAGGAAAGCCTCCAGCCCCGCAATATCCAAAGGGGCGACTTCACCCCCGGCATGCGAATGCCCACCTGCGATCACCAAAGCCGGATCACCTTTCAGCGCATCCTTCAGCCCGTGCTTTTCCAGATCACTATCCTTGAACCCGATGTAGATCAGCGCCACACGACCGCCCTGCCCTTCGACCAGCGCATTTGTCGCCAATGTGGTGGACAGCGACGCCAACGAGATCTGATCCGGCGACACCTGCGCCTGATCCAAAACAGCCGAGATCGCCTTTCCCACCCCGATGGCCAGATCTGCCCGCGTGGTCAATGACTTGGCCGAGGCAATCACCTCAACCTCGTCGCGGATCAGAACCGCATCCGTGTAAGTCCCACCGGTATCCACCCCCAACGCCAAAGCCATCGGGTTCTCCTTCCTGTTCGCTGTGAATGGGTGTAGCGGTTTGGGCCGTCACGTCCAGCCTGTTTGCAGCACCTAAGACAATTGTTTGACGGCCCACCGGGCTGCATCAGCCACGGCAGGATCGGAATCCTCCGTCAGGTTCAGCGCAACTGACCTGAGCGCTGGCAGGCCCGAATTGCCAATCGCATAGAGAACGTTTCGAACAAACCGATCCCGCCCAATCCGCTTTATCGGCGAACCGGAGAACTTTTGCCGAAACCCCGCATCGTCCAGCACTGCCAACTCGATCAGCGGAGGCGCCATCAGGTCCTGCCGCGCAGCATATCGGACATCGCTGGCCGCCACCGCGAACTTGTTCCAGGGGCAAGCGGCAAGACAATCGTCACACCCGTAAATCCGATTGCCCAACTTACCTCGCAAAGCCTCGTCCACCGGACCCTTGTGCTCGATAGTCAGGTACGAAATGCATCGCCTTGCATCCAGTTGATAAGGCTGCGGAAACGCGTCGGTTGGACATACATCCAGACAGGCCCTGCACGACCCGCAATGGTCCGATTCTGCCACATCCGACGGCAAATCCAGCGTCGAAAAAACCGAACCTATGAAGACCCAATTTCCCCAATCCCGGCTCACCAGATTGGTGTGCTTTCCCTGCCATCCCAGCCCGGCTGCCTGCCCCAACGGCTTTTCGGGAACAGGAGCTGTATCAACAAAAACCTTCACCTCACCCCCGGCCTCCGAGATCAACCAGCGCGCCAACCGCTTGAGCCGTTTCTTGACCAGATCATGATAATCCTTGTTCTGCGCATAAACGGAAATCGCGCCCTTATCCGGATGATCCAGAACGTCCGTCGGATCATGCGCGGGCGTATAGCTTTCGGCCAACATGATTACCGATCGCGCCTCTGGCCAAAGCGCCGCCGGATTTCCGCGCCACTGGGTTCGCTCCGCCATCCACCCCATCTGCCCATGATATCCGGCCTGCAAAAACGCCTCCAACCGGGCCGGAACCTCGGGCACGTCCCATGGGCGGCACACGCGACAAGCCACGAATCCCTCGCTCAGGGCCTGCTCCCCCAACAGCTCCTTCAACTCTGATCCGCTCTTCATCTGGCCAAAAATATCCTCGGGGGTGAATTGGCCCAACGGGCCAAGAGGGGGCAGATAGCCCCTTTTTGCTCACCCTATCAGAAATCCAGATCCGCGTAATGGGCCGGTGGTCGGAAGCCCGGAACCTGATCCGCCAGGATCGACCGGAACGCTGGCCGCGACTTGATCTTGGCGTACCAGTCCTTGACGGCTTGTGACCGGTTCCAGTCCACATCCGAAATATAATCCAACGCAGACAAATGCGCGGCTGCCGCGAAATCGGCCAGCGTCATCTGATCCCCCGCCAACCAGCGGCGATGATCCAGAAGCCAGGCCATGTAATCCAGATGATATTTGATCGCCCGCGCACCTTCCTTGACATTCTTGCTGTCCGGATAACCCTGCCCGGTCATCTTCTTGTTCACACGCTCATACAGCAGTTTTGAGGTCACCTCGTGATGAAACTTGTCGTCGAACCACCCAACCAGACGCCGAACTTCGTAACGCGCCTCCGGGGTTTTGGGCATTAATGGCGGTTCCGGGCGGGTTTCTTCAATATACTCGCAGATCGCCGCACTTTCCGACATGATCTGCCCATCCAATCGCAGCACAGGCACTTTCCCCGCCGGATTGCGACGCAGGAAATCCGGGTCCTGTTCCCAGTACCGCTCTTCAACAAGCTCGACCTCGACCTTCTTTTCAGCCAACGACAAGCGGACCTTGCGGCAGTAAGGGGACAGGGGAACGTGAAACAGACGCGCCATGGGCTTCCAATCGAACCAGAGACTATGTTTCAGCAATAGCCTTGGACCGACCCGGGTTTCAATCCTCGAAACAAGCTGCGCGACCATCTGCGCGGATGGTAGCCGCTCCGTCCAGGATCGCAGCCGCCCGTCGGCGGGTGCGTGCCGTAGGATCGGTCACCGACCGGTTGCGTGGCGACGGCAGGATCGCGGCAATTCGCGCAGCCTGCACCGGCGTCAGATTGGCGGCGTCCGCGCCATAATACTTTCTCGCGGCAGCCTGAACTCCGAAGACACCCTGACCAGTCTCAGCAACGTTCAGATACACCTCGAGAATACGTCGCTTGCTCCAGACAATCTCGACCATTGGCGTCATCGCGGTTTCCAGCGCTTTGCGCACCCAACTGCGCCCCTGCCACAAAAACACGTTCTTTACCACTTGCTGAGACAGCGTAGACGCACCGCGCGTACCGCCATCTTCCAGCGCGTTGCGAATGGCTTCGACGTCGAATCCCCAATGCAGACAATAATTGGCATCCTCAGCCGCAACCACCGACCGCGCCATGATCGGGGCGATATTCTCCATTTCGACCCATTCCCGGTCGACCTTGCCCAGCCGCCTCCATTCAGACCAGATCGTATGGGTCAACGGCGGGTTCACGACCGAATACAGCAGGACCAAAGCGACAAACACAACCACAACGGCCAGCACAGCCCGCAAGACCCATCGCCTGATCCAGACAAACGGAGCTACAAGAGGATTTGACCTGGTCGCCTTTTTCTTTTTTCCGCGTGATTTACGCGCTGCTTTCTGAGCCATGTCTTGCTATACGACGCGACCCGGAATGTTGAAAAGGGGTATTGCGCGTTCAGCCTGTCTTCCCGACGCGATGGCCGGTCCTACTGTTTTTCAAAAGGCCGCCCCCTTGGCGCCTCACTCATGATGCTGGGGGTAAAGCAAGGCGATCCCAGGCCACCACTGACGATGATCGCGGATCCGACTGACATGCCCTCAGCGCCAGTTGCAGGCAGAAAACGGGTGAAACGACCCTCGCGCACAGAAGTAGCACGCGAGGGGAATGCATTGTTCAAAATGCGTTATTCTGCCGGGACCGCCTCGACTTCAGCGGTCAGAGGATGGCTGAGCTTGTTCAGCATCTCTTTCGGGCAAACCTGCAGGAAGTTGGACTTCTCGACGTCCCAATGCTGCAGGATATCTGCGGCTTTGCGGCTGTTGGTTTCGGCGTGATGGGTTTCGATCAGCGTCTTCAGCTGATCGACCCAATGATCGACCGTCACCGGACAAGTCACCAGCGTCTCCATGTTCATCAGCGCCTCGGCCTTGCCATCGGGGTCGTAGAGATACGCCATGCCTCCGGTCATACCCGCACCGAAATTGGCCCCGATATCGCCAAGAATAACGGCGACCCCACCGGTCATGTACTCACATCCGTTCGAGCCACAGCCCTCGATCACCACTTTCGCACCCGAGTTACGCACAGCAAACCGTTCACCCGCGCGCCCGGCGGCAAACAAGTGGCCGTCGGTTGCACCATACAGCACCGTGTTGCCGATGATCGTGTTGTCGTCGGCCTTGAGCGGGCTGACCTGTGGCGGGCGCACGACGATCATACCGCCCGACAAGCCCTTACCGACATAGTCATTGGCGTCGCCCGAGACCTCAAGCTTGAGCCCCGGCGCGGCAAACGCGCCCAGCGACTGACCGGCCGAGCCCTGCAGCTTCACATGCAGGTGGTCGTCCTGGAACGTGTTCCGCATCCCGAAATTCTGCACGATATGGCTGGACACCCGCGTACCAACCGTCCGGTGCGTGTTTTGAACCGCGTAGGACAGCTGCATCTTTTCACCGTCTTTCAGGAATCGCGCCGCATCGCGGACAATCTCGGCGTCCAGAGTATCGGGCACCGCGTTGCGATCCTTGTCGCGGTTGTAGACGATGTCATGCGCGCCATCGACGGTAATCAGCAGCGGGTTCAGGTCCAGATCGTCCAGATGCGCCGAGCCACGGCTGACCTGCGCCAGCAGATCGGCCCGGCCGATGATCTCATCCACCGAACGCGCGCCGAGGCTGGCCAGCAGCTCCCGCACTTCCTGCGCGTAGAAGGTGATCAGGTTGACCACCTTGTCGGCGTTGCCAGTGAACTTGGCACGCAGGCTCTCGTCCTGCGTACACACGCCGACCGGGCAGGTGTTCGACTGGCACTGACGCACCATGATACAGCCCATCGCGATCAGGGCGGCAGTGCCGATGCCGTATTCTTCGGCACCCATCATCGCGGCCATGACGATATCGCGCCCGGTCCGCAGGCCACCATCAGTCCGCAGGGTGACACGGTCGCGCAGGTTGTTCATGGCCAGAACCTGATGCGCCTCGGTCAGGCCCATCTCCCACGGAAGACCCGCATATTTGATGCTGGTCGCGGGCGACGCGCCGGTGCCGCCGTTGTGACCCGAAATCAGGATCACATCAGCCTTGGCCTTGGCCACACCGGCAGCAATCGTGCCAACGCCCGAGGACGCCACCAGTTTCACCGTCACCTTGCAGCGCGGGTTGATCTGTTTCAGGTCATAGATCAGCTGCGCCAGATCCTCGATCGAGTAGATATCGTGGTGCGGCGGCGGCGAGATCAGCGTCACGCCCTTGGTCGAATGCCGCAGACGCGCGATCAGGTCGGTGACCTTCATGCCCGGCAACTGACCGCCCTCACCGGGTTTCGCACCTTGCGCCACCTTGATCTCAAGCTCTTCACACTGGTTCAGGTATTCGGCGGTTACACCAAACCGGCCCGAGGCCACCTGTTTGATCTTGGCCGACGGGTTATCACCATTGGGTTCCGGCACGAAATGCGCCGGGTCTTCGCCGCCTTCACCCGAGTCGGACTTGGCACCGATCCGGTTCATCGCCACGTTCAGCGTCTTATGCGCCTCGGGGCTGAGCGCGCCCAGCGACATGCCCGGCGTGACGAACCGTTTGCGGATTGAGGTGATCGACTCGACCTCTTCAATCGGAACCGGTTTGCCCAAAGGTTTGAAATCCATGAGGTCGCGCAGGTGGATCGGCGGGTTCGATTGCATCTTAGCCGAATACTGCTTCCACAGCTCATATGAGGCCCGATTACAAGCCATTTGCATCATATGCATCGAGGTCGCTTCCCACGCATGGGTCTCACCCGATTTGCGCGCCTTGTAGAAACCGCCGATGGGCAGCACGTCCAGACCGCTGTCCCAACCCTTGGCGTGGATCTCTTCGGCCTTGGCTTGAATGCCGGTGACACCGATGCCGGAAATCCGGCTGGTCATGCCCGGGAAGTACTCGGCCACCATCGCACGGCTGAGGCCCACGGCTTCAAAGTTCAGACCGCCACGGTATGAGGAAATCACCGAGATGCCCATCTTGGCCATGATCTTCAGCAGACCCTGATCAATGGCCTCGCGATAGCGCGCCACGTTTTCGGTCAGTGTACCGTCCAGCAGCCCGCGATCAATGCGGTCAGCCAGCGAATCCTCGGCAAGATAAGCGTTCACAACGGTCGCGCCACAGCCGATCAGAACGGCAAAGTAATGCGGGTCGACGCATTCGGCGGACCGCACATTCAGCGAACAGAAGGTGCGCAGCCCTTGACGGGTCAGATGCGAATGCACGGCACTGGTCGCCAGGATCATCGGCATTGCCACCCGACCCGCGCCCGAGTTCATGTCGGACAGCACCAGATGCCCCGCGCCCGAACGCACGGCCTCTTCCGCTTCGGCTCTAACACGGGTCAAAGCGGCGCTCAGAGCACCGCGACCGGGCTCAAAACTACAGTCGATTTCCGCCAGCGGAGAATTGAACGTCTCGACCAGCTTGTCCCATTGCGCGTTACCCACAAAGGGGCTGCCCAGCACGACAATCTCGGTCTGGCTGCTGTCTTCGTCCAGCACGTTTTTCAGGTTACCGAACCGGGTTTTCAGCGACATCACACGGTACTCGCGCAAGCTGTCGATGGGAGGATTGGTCACCTGGCTAAAGTTCTGCCGGAAGAAATGGCTGAGCGGGCGGTATTGCTTGGACAGAACCGCTGAAGGCGTATCGTCACCCATCGAAGCCAGCGATTCCTTGCCGTCCTCGGCCATGGGCGACAGGATTTGTTCCAGTTCTTCCACCGAGTATCCGGCTGCGATCTGCCGCTTGCGCAGCGCCTCGCCCGAGAAGATCGGCGTTTCCGTCACGCCGGCTAGCGACTCATCCACATCGTGAATCTTGCCGACCCACTCACCAAACGGAAGCGCGCGCGCCAGCTTGTCCTTGATCTGCTTGTCGCGATAGAGCTTGCCGCGCTTCATATCCACGGCCAGCATCTGCCCGGGGCCCAGCGCGCCTTTTTCGGTCACCGAAGCCTCATCAATCGGCACCATCCCCGCTTCGGACCCGGCAATCACCAGACCATCGCCGGTGACCACATAGCGCATCGGGCGCAAACCGTTGCGGTCCAGACCGGCGCAGACCCAGCGGCCATCGGTCATCGCCAGCGCTGCGGGTCCGTCCCACGGCTCCATCACCGAATTGCAGTAGGAATACATGTCGCGCCACGCCTGCGGCAGTTCCACCGCCTGCTTGGACCAGCTTTCGGGCACCAGCATGGTTTTCGCCATGGGCGCGGACCGGCCCGCCCGCACCAAAACCTCAAAAACCGAGTCTAATGCGGCAGAATCTGACGATCCACCGGCGATGATCGGCTTAATGTCTTCCGCATGATCGCCAAAGGTGGCACTGGCCATGCGGATCTCATGGCTTTTCATCCAGTTGATATTGCCCTTCAGCGTGTTGATCTCACCGTTATGGGCCAGCATACGGAACGGCTGCGCCAGCCACCATTGCGGGAAGGTGTTGGTGGAATAGCGCTGGTGATAGATCGCAAACGCCGATTCAAAGCGATCATCCATCAGATCGGGATAGAAAACCGCGACCTGTTCGGCCAGCATCATGCCTTTGTAGATGATCGACCGGCAGGATAGCGAGGCCAGATACAGACCGGAAATCCCGGCCGCCAAAGCCGCTTTTTCGATGCGGCGACGGATGACGTAAAGCTCGCGCTCAAAGGTCTCTTCGTCCACGCCCTTCGAGTTCGAGATCAGAATCTGTTCGATCTCTGGACGGGTCGCATTGGCCTTGTCGCCCAGACAGGTCACATCGACCGGAACATGCCGCCAGCCATAGATATAATAGCCCATGCGCAGAACTTCGGTTTCTACGATGGTCCGGCATTGTTCCTGCGCACCAAAATCGGTGCGCGGCAGAAAGACCTGACCGACCGCAATCAACTCGTCCAGATTGGGTTCATGCCCGGTGCGGCGGATCTGGTCATAGAAGAACTGAACCGGGATCTGCACATGGATACCCGCGCCATCGCCGGTCTTGCCATCTGCATCCACCGCACCCCGGTGCCAGATCGCCTTGAGCGCGTTGATCCCCGCATCCACAACCTTGCGGCTTTTCTTGCCGTCGACCGAGACCACAAGACCCACACCGCAAGAGGAATGCTCTTCTTCTTCAGAATAGAGACCGTTTTCGGCCATCCACTGGCGCTTGGTTTCCTCGGCTTTGACCCAATCGGCATCATATTTGGTCATTGGCTGTCTCCTTCTTCCGAGGGTGCAAACATGGCCTCAACTTGCGCTTTGGTCATTTGCTTGCGTTCACCTGCGAACGCGTACCCATTGGGTTTCTTGTCGATATAAAGTTCCAGTTGCAGATCATGGCCTGTGTCTTCAAACAGGCCCGCCGCCATTTGCGTCTGTCCGTGCATCTCGCCCGGCAGGGTGATCCGGTACCAAAGCGCCGACCCGCATTCGGCACAGAAGGCCCGCTCGGCCCAGTCGGACGAGGCGAAGGTTTTCACCGGGCCCAAAGCGGCATATCCCTCTTGCGCCTGAAACGTCACCAGCATGGAACTGGTCCAGCGGCGGCACTGATCGCAATGGCACGCGCCCAGCGCGTCCTGCGCGGGGGTGGCGGTCACGGTGACCGCGCCACACATGCATTGGCCTTGCAATTCGGGCATCCAAGCCTCCTGATCGCTGGGATTATTCGGCGGCTATGGCTGCCTTGGCGTTGAACCGGTCGATGATCGCATCGGCACAGTCGCGCCCGTCGCGGATCGCCCACACGACCAGAGACGCCCCGCGCACGATATCTCCGATGGCGTAAACGCCGTCCATCTCGGTCTCGCCAGTCTGAAACGCGGCTTTGACGGTACCCCAGCGGGTTACGGGCAGATCAGGCTCGCCGAAAAGGGTGGGCAGGTCTTCGGGCTCAAAGCCCAACGCCTTGATAACCAGATCGGCGTCTTCGACATAATCTGCGCCTTCGATCACTTCGGGTGCCTGACGGCCCGAAGCATCGGGCTGTCCCAGACGCATTTTCTGCACCATCACGCCGGTGACCGTGTCATCACCGGTAAAGCCCTTGGGTGCGCTGAGCCATTCGAAGATCACGCCTTCCTCTTCGGCGTTCTGGGTTTCACGCAACGAGCCGGGCATGTTGGCCCGGTCGCGCCGATAGAGACATTTGACCGAGGTCGCCCCCTGACGGACGGAGGTGCGCACGCAGTCCATAGCCGTGTCGCCGCCGCCAATCACCACGACCTTTTTGCCTTCGGCATTCAGACGGCCATTGTCAAAATCTTCAACCGCATCGCCAAAGCTTTTGCGGTTTGAGGCGGTCAGGAAATCGATTGCCTTCTCGACCCCGTCCAACCCGCTGCCGGGCATGGACAGATCGCGCGACTTGTAGACGCCTGTTGCGATAATCACCGCATCATGCTTGCCGCGAATATCTTCAAATTTCGCCGCGTCCACGTCGCAGTTCAATTCAAACGTCACACCGCCATCGGCCAGCAGATCATTGCGACGCTGGACCACATCCTTTTCCAGTTTGAAGCCGGGAATACCATACATCAAAAGCCCGCCTGCGCGGTCGTGGCGATCATAGACAGTGACCTGAATGCCTGCCTTGCGCAGCATGTCCGCAGCCGCCAACCCGCCGGGACCGCCGCCGATGATGCCCACGCTTTCGCCGCGCTCGGTGTCCGGCTGCACAGGTTTAACCCAGCCTTTGTCCCACGCCGTATCGGTAATATACTTCTCGATAGACCCAATCGTGACCGTCCCATGACCCGATTGTTCGATCACGCAGTTGCCTTCGCACAGACGATCCTGTGGACAAATGCGTCCGCAAATCTCGGGGAATGTGTTGGTCGCCTGGCTGGTTTGATACGCCTCTTCCAGCCGACCGGTTGCGGTCAGGTTCAGCCAATCCGGGATATTGTTGTGCAGCGGACAGTGCGACTGACAATAAGGCACACCGCACTGGCTGCACCGGCTGGCTTGCTCGGCGGCTTTCTCGGCAGCATATTCGGCATAGATCTCATCAAAGTCTTCCGTGCGATCATTGGCGGCACGCTTATCGGGCATGACACGGTCGATCTGCACAAATTTCAGCATCGGTTGCTTGGCCACGGGTCAGACTCCATGAATTGGCTTGGTCGAGCCTCTTTAAGAGATGATAGTTTCGATTAAAAGTCAATTTCACTGACCTAAATTGAAAAATATTTAGATTTTCCCTCTGCTCGACCAAAAATATGTGAATTTTTAGTTCCGATTCGGACCTACTTGCGTCCTTTCCTTTTCCACACTGCGCTTATACCCATTGATCACAAAGAACACGTGACGGCAGCACGGGCAGTTTTAATGAGTCTATTTCAGTTGATTCTTGCGGCGATTATTCAGGGTGTTACCGAATTCTTGCCAGTCTCCTCTTCGGGGCATCTGATTCTGTTGCCCAGCCTTACAGGGCTGGACGATCAGGGGCTGGCCATTGATGTAGCTGTCCATGTGGGAACACTGGGCGCGGTCATTCTTTATTTCTGGTCAGACGTACGACAGGCAATTGCAGGACTGCCCGCCGCACTTATTGGACGTACCGAGACCCCGCAGGCGAGGTTGGCGCTTGGCCTGATCGTCGCGACGATTCCCACAGTGATCGTCGGTGCAATCCTGTATGTCACCGATCTGAGTCAAGCCATGCGGTCCATGACAGTGATTGGCTGGACCATGCTGGGGTTTGGCCTGTTGCTGTACTGGATGGACCAGCAAGGCCCCCAAACCAAGGACGCAGAGGACTGGGGGCCAAGGGACGCCATCATAATGGGCCTGTGGCAGGTTCTGGCCCTGATCCCCGGCACGTCGCGGTCCGGCATCACCATTACCGGGGCCCGCCAACTGGGCTACACACGCGAAGATGGGGCTCGCATCGCAATGCTGATGTCGATCCCGACCATTCTGGCCTCGGGCACGCTTTTGTCGGTTGACGTCATACACGAAGCGGACGCCCAACTGGCCAGAGACGGAGCGATTGCCGCCCTGTTTGCCTTTGTCTCGGCCCTGCTTGCATTGACCCTGATGATGCGCCTGTTGCGCAGCATCAGCTTTACGCCTTATGTGATCTATCGCGTGATATTGGGCGTCATTCTGCTGATCATCGCCTACAGCTGATCAGATCCGCAGGTTCTTGGCTGAATTCTGAATGTCGTCATACTGACCCGACGGGCGGAACTTCCACAGATAATCGGGCAGCACGGATTCCATGGTCGCAGGCTCGATACCAAGATCGGCAAAGCCCTTGGCCTCTTCCGACACCACGTTGTCCTGACGCAGATTTTTGACCTGGTCCCGAGTCAGAATGCTGTTCGGGAACAGCTGAAAGCTGACAAATTTTGCAATATCCAGAACACCTGCCATGATCTTTGCGATCCCGAACGGCATTCCCACAATGACCCGACGCCGGTGAATGACCTCCAGCATCTGCTCCATCAACGCCCGGAAACTTTTGACTTCCGGCCCGCCCAGTTCATAGACACCAGCCGCCTGACCCAAAACGCCAAGAACAGCGGCTTGGGCCACGTCATCCACATAAACAGGTTGAAACCTTGTGTCAGCCCCGACCAAAGGCAGAAAGGGGCCCATCCGGGTCATCGTCGCAAAACGGTTGAAGAACTGATCTTCGCTGCCGAAAATCACCGACGGGCGCAATATCATAGCATTTGGCATATGGCTCAGCACGCCGGCCTCGCCCTGTGCCTTGGATCGCGCATAGTCACTGTCCGCCTCGGCATCCGCGCCAATGGCAGAGACATGCACCATGCGCTCGATCCCCTGCCCGGCAGCGATCCGGGCAACCCGCTCGGCCCCTTCTGCCTGGACGGCACCAAATTCGTTCTTACCCAGCTCATTCAGCACACCGACACAGTTCACAACCGCATCGGCCCCGTTCATTGCCGCCGCCACCGAGCCATCGTCGCGGATATTGCACAAAACCGGTTCGACCTGTCCGACCACCCCATAGGGTTTCACGAACATCGCCTCGTTCGGCCGCCGGACCGCAACACGTACGCGCCATCCCTCATTCGCCATCCGCCGCGCAATGTAACGACCGACAAATCCCGACCCGCCGAATATGGTGACCAGTTTGGACATATGAGGGCTCCTACCCGAGTGCTTCCTGATCGATCTAGCGCCACACCGTGCTTCAAACAAGGCGCAATAACGCCGCGCAGAGTTGAAAATGTCGGTTGGCTCGGACACATCCGGGCATCGGTCAAAAAACTTTCAAAATTCTTCCCGAATCTGGTTGACGCTTCCCTTCAGTGGGCTTAAACGCCCCTCCACGACACCTGCCCAGGTGGCGGAATTGGTAGACGCGCTAGCTTCAGGTGCTAGTGTCCGTATGGACGTGGAGGTTCGAGTCCTCTCCTGGGCACCAAAACATCCCGCTTTATTTCCTTAATGTCAAATGGTTGAGCGATATTGTACTTGTCGTGACCTCACGAAGTGCTCCGTTCCCTGACTGCCATAATTTACTATTCCCCAGCATTCCTAAGAATCACGAAAGCGATGCAGTCGCAGACAGCGCCATGCAATAGTGTTTACTTATTTAGTTACGTTATCAACCAATTGCCGAAAATGCATCTTCCGGGCACCGCTTCTTCCCGATCGTGCGGCTCGTGACCGGTTATTTCCGAGGATATTTTACTCGGTGACAGAGTGTTGCAGGATCATCAAGGATTGCACCGTAAGCTGCGGGCAAATCGTCGAACTCGGTTTCGCCGGAAATCAATGTGTCAAGCACGGGATCAGCCAACAGATCCATCGCCTTTCTCAACCGCCTGCTATGAGTCCAACGTGGTGCCATATGCGCCGGGACGCGACCCACTTGGCTGCTGACGATGCGCAAACGTTTCTGGTGGAATTGCGCGCCAAGTGGCACCGTGGTGGGGTGGTTGCCGTACCAGCTGGCCTCGACAATGGTTGCCTCGGTACCGGCAACGGAAAGTGCGGTGGTCAACCCCGCCGAGGTTGCCGAGGCATGGATGACCACATCCGCATTGTCCTGCGCGGACTCGGGTGTCGCAAATGCGCATCCCAACTGTTGCGCGAGGGTCTGGCGGGCGGGGTCTATGTCAACCAGGCACACCTCGGTTCCTGGAAATTTTGCACACAGATACGCCGTCAGAGCGCCGATCACACCGCCCCCGACAACTGTGATCCTGCTGCCCGCGCTGACGCCCGCATCCCAGAGGATATTAAGCGCGGTTTCCATGTTGGCCGCCAGCACGGCACGCGCAGGCGGCACGGATGGATCGACTGATATTACGGCTTCGGCAGGAACACAGAATTGCGTTTGATGAGGATGCAGCGCAAACACAATCTCGCCCGCCCGCGCACCTGATTGTATTCTGCCAACCGTCGCATAGCCATATTTGACGGGGAACGCAAAGCTGCCGTCCTGGAACGGAGCCCGCATGGTCTCAAACTCGCTGGGCGGAACCTGGCCTCGAAAGACCAGCCGCTCGGTTCCTCGGCTGATCGCGGAATACATGGCGGTGATCCGCAGAAGGTCGGGCCCCTCCGGGCACTCAACCTCGCGGATTTCTGCGGTCTCGGCGGCCGTGATCCACAATGCACGTGCACGCTTGTCCATCATCTTATCGCCAGTTCAGGTTTCACTTTGGCCTCCGTTTCAGCATGGCTGGGCCGAGCAACCTGAGGCGCCATAAGACATAAGATACAGGGATTTCATTGCGCAAAAGATCATGATTTCACTTTTTAGACTATTGTTTTCCCAGCTCCGAACTCATCAGGCGGGGGACCCGACATAAGCATGGCGGGCTGTGCGGCAAGGCAGAGGGTACGGCGCGATCTGCGCATGTGCAGGTTCGAATGTGCAGTCAAACAATACGTCCGAGCCAAGACCGTAGACACCTGTTTTTGGCCGCAATGCCTGCGCCAGGGTGGCAACAGGGGAAGTTGTCAGCCCCTGTGGTCCGGCGCCGATCAGCAAAGGTGCAACCGCAACGTGCAGGCGGGTCAGCAGTCCGGCCTCGAGGAACTGCGCGATCGTGATCCCGCCGCCTTCGATCAAAATGCGGTTTAGACCGCGTTGCCGAAGAGCTCCAAGAATATGGGACGGAGAAATCCAGTGTGTGCGCGGCAGGTTGATTACCTCGACATGTTCTGGTCGCGGTCTGTTTACCGACTGGATGACGATGCAGCGCGCCTGGGTGTCCTGCATCAGACCAATGTCGTCAGGCATACGGCCACTGGGATCGATTATCACCCGCGCGGGGTTTGTTCCATTGACCATGCGCACGGTCAGACGCGGGTTGTCGTGCAGGGCCGTTTTCACACCAATCACCACCGCATCCGACAGGGCCCGCAGACGGTGCAGATGCATCAGACCATCCTTACCCGAGATATCCTTGGCATCCCCTGACTCGGTGGCGATACGACCGTCCAGAGACTGCCCGATCTGCGCCACAACCTGACCGGACGATTGCGGCTGGGCCAACGTGCCATAAAGGGCAAGCGCCTGCTTTTCGCCCGTGCTCCAGTCTTCGCTGCAAAGGCAACCCTGTCCTGCGCGCACGGCAAGGATACGGTTCCAGACCTTGTGGGTCACATCAACGTCACGCATGGATTTCTCCGCATTCTGAACATTGCATTCCTTGGTCTTTCATTGTGGGACCACCAGCAAATCCGTATGGCCGATCAGGACGGTTGTGTCGTCAATCGCGCTGCGTCGATCCCGGCCCCAGGATTGGGCAAAAGGCGCACCGGCCTCACAAGCGGCAGTTTCGATCCCGGCCAAAAGCGCATCGTGCAGCGCCGCGTGCGCAGGGCCAAGCTGCCACGGGCTTTGCGCCATCTCGACCTCATACCCTTGCGCCAAGCAGAGCCGTGAAAAGGTTGAACCAGCATCCGGGCCGAGGGCAGGGCCCACGCCTTTGTCCTGTTTTTGATGACGGTTAAACGCGCATGTAACTGCATCGTCGCGGGCATCAACGGGCGACCAGCGCATATCGCCATTATAGTTCAACGCAGTGTAGATCGGTATGCCCGCGTGACCGGCCCTGACACACAGAGCCGAAAGCCAATCTTCGGGCATCAGATCGAACAAGGCTGACGCTGTTATCAGCCCCACCCCTTGCAACGGTAAGGCGTCGATATCAGCCAGTTCGCCCTGCACGGTTTCCGAATTGGGATGGCGGGCCTTGGCCAGTTTCAGCAACCCAGGGTCATTGTCAAAAAAACGCCAGGGCAAATCAGGGTACCCTGCCGCAGCGAAAGCCCGCGCCGTTGATCCGGTGCCGCTGCCCAGATCGAGGATTGCTTTCCCGCTGTCTGCAATAATGGCAGCGCGGGACAACAACGCCGCGTCCCGCGCGCTGTGATCTGCCGGTTCGCGCAGGCTCAGCCAATCAGGTTCAAAGCTGGTCTCAGATGTCTGCTTCATACCATCCACGCGCCACATGGCTTTCGTGCAATTGCACCCGGATACGCCGAACCCGGCCATTATCGCCAAGCCCGCTTGTCTTCACCACTGTCCTGAGTTGATCCCAGATGTGATGGCACAGGAATTCGGTCGTGGTGATCTTGCCTTTGAACGCGGGGATGTCGTCAAGGTTGGAATAGCGCAGCGGTGCAAGCGTTTGTGCAAGCGCTTCGGTGGCCAGTCCGATATCGACAACCAATCCATTCTCATCCAGATCTTTCGTGTAAAAGGCAGCATCAACCACAAAGGTCGCGCCATGCACGCCTTGGGCAGGACCAAAGACAGGTGAAGGAAGGGAATGTGCGATCATCACATGGTCGCGGACTTCAACAGCAAACATAAGTGCTCCGGTTTGTTATGTGGGAAAAACTGCAGGTCACGGGGTAGCCTGCGCAATCACGTCGGCAATTTTTCGGGCGGTGTCGTGCCAGCTTGGCAAAGCTGCCGCACGCGCGGCAGAGGCCCGGCCAGTCTCGGTTGCCAGATCGGGGTTCTGCAAAAGGGCACGCAGTTTCCTGGCAAAGGCTGCGGGTTGATCAGGAGGCACCAGACATGCCGCATCTCCCACCGTTTCAGGCACAGCACCGACGGCGCAGGACACTACGGGCAGGCCGTGAAGCATGGCCTCGCTCAGTACCATCCCATATCCTTCGTATCGGGTCGCCAGCGCAAAAATGCTGGCCCGGGTATATGCCGCTCTGATCTCGGCCTCTCCAACTTCACCCATCAAATTGATGCGTTTGCCCAATCCGGCATGGGTAATCTGTGCCGTCAACGCGGCAGTATAGTGTGCGTCCTGAGGCCGCCCTATGATCTGAGCCTGCCAGACCAAATCGTCTATCAATCTCAAGGCCTCGATCAGAACATCATGCCCCTTGCGGGGCGACAATAGGCCCACGCTGAGGATAAGCGGCGGTGTCGCAGCCGCGCGCTCTGTCTTGGGACGATCGAACCCGGGCGTGGCGACCGTGATGCGGTCCGGAGAAACGGAAAACTCTGCGCTCAGTGTCTGGCCGATATGCCCGCTGGTCACGATCACATGCGCCACGTGTTGCAGAACCTCGGTTTCATTGCGGATCAACTGGGTCGCACATGTGCCATCGATCCCTGTTTCCAAACCCAGCGGGTGATGCACGAGAGCAATGACAGGTGCCGGAATTTCGGCCACCCTGTTCGGGTCCATCGCACCCAGCGCCAGCCCGTCCACGATGATCGGGTTCCCGTCCGGCACAGCCATCAATGCAGCCAGCGCCGTGTCCATATCTGCCGGGGTCGGGTTGGGAAAACTGCCCGGCAATTCCAGATGTGACGTCGCGCATCCGATTTCGTTGAGCAGATCCAAAACGGTTGCGTCATAGATATACCCGCCGGTGCGTTGATCCTTATCTCCGGGAATTGCGAACACGGCAGGCATTATGTGTTCTCCACTGATTTGGCCGCAACCGGGTGCGAGGCAGGTACGAACAGGAATCCAATCGCGGGCAATGCCGCCACCAGCATGACAGCACCATAGCATATTCCCATGGCGATCCCGGCCTCGGACGAGGCACCCAGCAGCGGAAAAAGCGCCGCAGCCGCGCCTTCGCGCCATCCCCACCCGGCAACTGAAATCGGGACCAACATGGCGCAAAGAACCAGTGGCAGAACCGTAAAGCAGGCTTCCAGCGGCAAGATGGTGCCGGTCGCCCTTGCGCTGGCGTACAAGCCCAGAATCAACAATGCAGTTGCAAGTATTGCCTGCGCACCCACTTCGGGGCGGATCATCAAACGCAGACAGAACCGGGTAAACTCCGCCGTCGACCTTATGCGAAGAGACCAAGCAGCGACGGTTCCCGCTAACCCAAGACCCAACACCAAGACCCACCCCGTGCCACTCGGCCAGACAACGCCGCCCGGCAATATCACGGCCGCGGTCATCCCCAGGGCAAGTACCAGCAGCATGGCGGCCTGCCCCATCAGGCGCTCGGCCAGCACGGAGTGCGCGGCGCGTTTCAGATCTCCGTGGTGGCGGGTTCGAACCGCACGGCTGACATCCCCGACCACCCCACCCGGCAGAACGGAATTGGCGAGCAGCGACAGGTAATACTCCTTGAGCGCCGCGCCAAAGGTCAGCTCCAGTTCAAGCGCGCGGGCGGTGATCTGCCATCGGCGCGCCATCGAAAAGGTGCTGAGGCTGAGGGACAGAATTGCGACCAAGACCCAACCCGGATCAGCTGCGCGCAGGCGCGACCAGACGACATCTGTCGCGCCCCACCACAGCACGCCACCCAGCAGTATCAGCGATCCAAGAAATCGAATGATCCGGCCTGTCATTGATTGACCTCCGCCAAGAGGTCCGAAGAGGTGAACGCCGTCAGAAAATCATCCCGAAACGCGTCCATCCGGCGCACCGGCCCGTTCTTTGAAGGTATGATGCCGTCGGTCCAGCCCCATGTATCAATCATCGCCAGTACACGCGACGGGCCGATGATATGGACCGGCACATCGTGATTGTCGCTGCCAGCCACAAAACCAGCCGCCTGATGATCACCCGCAATGATAACCAAAGGCGCGCGCGGTCCCAGATCAGCGACATGGGAAAAGACCGCTTGCAAGCTGTAATCAACCGCGCGCCGATATGCGTCACGCACGTCGTCGCGGTTCTTCCAAAGCGCGCGTGGGGTTGGCCCCGCCGCTGCCATCTCGTCAAACTCCCCACCGTCACCAATTTCGTCCCACGGGATCATGTGCGGGATTGGTGTCCATGGTGCATGAGACGAGATCAACGCGATCTGCACAAAATCCGGGCGTGAGCCGGCAGGCAAAAGGCCTGGATAGGCTGCCAGGGTGAACTGATCGGGCATGGTGACCCAATTGAACCGCTTTCCCTTGTACGGAATGTCAGCCGCCGCAAAAACATGATCAAACCCCATGACGCGGCTTTCCGGCCATGCCAGCGTGATCGCAGGCATGACAGCCGATGTGCGGTACCCGGCATCCTGTGCAAAGTGAAAAAGCCATCTGCGACCGCTGGCGATCATGGCATTGTAACGACCATTGCCCGAGGTCCACAGGCCAGTGCCCAGCGCGCCGTGTGCCAACCAGCTTTGACCGCCTGCTGTAGGAGCGGTCAGCCATCCGCTTTTGACCGCCAGTCCGCTTTGGGCGATGGCGGCCTCGGCGCGATGCAAGGTCGGTAGATGAGTCCGGGCATAAAGCGGGTTGTCGAAACTTGCGCGCCCATAGCTTTCGATCCAGACAAGCAAAACGTCGCGCCCCTCAAGCCGGTCTAGCGGGTTTTCAATGTGCCGCATCGGATCCGATTGCGCATCACGGCGGAACCGGGACAGATCTGCCGCCGTCGCTTGCATGTCGATGCCCCGTTTGACGACAAGCCGGGTTGCCCAGGCGGTGCCCGGCGGGCTTTCCTCGAACCGCCAGAATTTCAGATGGTGCCCGACATCCGCAACCATCCATGTACCCGCAATCAGAACGCCCGACCCCGCCAGCCACCGGGCCCAGGCGGGAACAGGTAGAGCAGCCCATGCGCCAAGCCCAAAACGCAGCACGACAAAAAGCAAAACCACGAGCGCCAGGCACGTGATCGCCAGAGCGATTGTCGGCAGCGCGCCAAAGCTGTTCTGCAAAAGGTCAAATCCCGCGCTGATCAGGAATGTGTCAATGATCGGATTGAACGTCCGGTTATAGGCGGTGTACGTGCCATAGTCGGCCAGTTTCAACAGCACGAGGATCACCAGAGCACCTGCCAAAGCCGTTGCCAGTCCCCGCAGCCTGCCCAGCGCGATCAGCAACAACAGGATCACCGGAAGCTCAAGCGGCCATCGGTTCACCGCCGACCAGGTCATCGTCCCCGGGTGGTTCGGCAAGACCAGAATGCAAAAGACCAACCCGGCGCCAAGGATAAGAGGAAAAAGCAACCTCATGAGGGGCGGCGCAACAACCAGCGTGCGTCCACACCAAAGGAAAAGCACAACGCCATGGACGCGCCGATTGAGATCGGCAGGATCAGGCCCGCAGGGGTCCAGGGGCAGACCAGCAGCAGCAACGCCGCGATTTGCACCACGCAGATCGCCTTGCGCCGAAACGACTCGGGCAGGTCGCCGCGCAACCGTGGCAGTACCCAGCCTGCGGCGACAAATGCGTAGCGCGTGAACCCAAGGATCAGAACTTCGGCCTGCGTCGTTCCCGACAGCATCAACCAAAGCGCCAATACCGCGCCAAGCGCTGCATCCGTCTCCATGTCGAAACGTGCGCCGAATTCGGATTGAAGCCCGGACCGGCGCGCCAGCCAACCATCCAGACCATCCATTACAAAGGCAACAAGTCCGACCCAGAAAACCAGCCACGGCGATACGGCATCCAGTACAAACAACGCGCCAAACAAAAAGGCCACCATCGCCGCGCGCAGTAACGTGACCGTGTTGCACAGTCCCAGCACGTCATGCGGATAGCGATGGGATAATCCCAACCCGGTGATGACAGAGGTCGCGAAAAAAGCACTTAGCACCCACAACGTGGATGGCAGCGTCAGTGACGCCAGCAAGGCCAGGCCTGCGCCCATGATGATAACCTGCCCGACAAAAACGGAGACAGGCGAAAGCATGTGGCCGAGGGTCAGTGGGCTTGCAATTCGGCGCTCCTTCATAACAGTCTCTGACCCTTTGTTTTGCTTGCTAAAAAGAAATAGTGCAGATTTCGCTGCTGGCTAATTTGATAACAGATCGGGCGCGTGTTTATTCAGAACCTCGCGAAACCGTGATCGTGGCTGTCAAAGGCAAATGGTCGGACGCGGCGCGCAGAATGGACGAGTTGCAAACGCGTATGTTCATGATTGCATCGGATCTGTCTGTCAAAATTCGGTCCAGAGGCAGGATCGGCCATTGGGCGGGAAACGTTGCCCGGGCCGGGCCTTGTAGATTGCATCCGATCAGGCGCGGATGAAACATCAGCCCGCCCCATGGCCGCCACTCATTGAGGTCCCCCAGCACAACGGTTTGCATCCGGGGGCGGCGATGCAGATACTGACCGATGATCCGCATCTGCACCATACGCAGGGGCTGAAACAGAGACAAATGGGCCGAGATCACGCGGACCGGTATGCCATCTCGCAAGGTTTCAATGACAACCGCGCCGCGATGGCAATGCCCGGGCAAATCCAACACATCCTTGTGCGTCACGTCATAATGCGGGCTCAGAAACAGGATGGTGCCCAGAAACCCGTCGCTGTCAGGCCCCCATCTCATCGTGTCGATGTCATGCTGATAGGTTAGGCCGGTGTCGTCAGAAATGCGCGCAACGTCCAGAATACGGCCATGCGGGCGGCATTCCTCATCTGCTTCTTGCAGCGCCAGGATATCCAAACCCAACGGGGCAAGGTCACCAGCGATCGCCCGATGAATCCGTTCAGGATCGACACGGGTGTCTTGTCCTCTGGCGCGGTGAACATTCCAGGTTGCGCAGGTCAACTGGGTCAGACGCATTGAGTTTACTTTATCGGAGCGAATAAAAGACTATATCGATACAGCAACTTAATTCGACAACCTGAAAAGGGCCAGCCATGCGTAAACTTGCCTTGAGCGTTCTGCTCGCGTCCACTCCGCTTGCCGCCGCAGCCGAAATGGCCAGCTATGAACTTGACCCGGATCATACTACGGTTTTTTTTACTGTTGAGCATATTGGCTATGCCAAAACACTTGGGGTTTTCGGCAAGGTTGAAGGCACATTTGACTATGACACGGAAATCCAGGAACTGGCGAATGTTCAGGTCACAATCGACGCCGGCAGCGTCAACACGTTCCACAAGGCACGGGATGGGCATGTAAAGCACAAAGATTTTCTGCATGTGTCCGAATTCCCCGAGATCACGTTCGTCGCGACCTCGGGCTCTGCAAAAACTGAAACATCCGGCACCGTCACCGGTGACTTGACCATCCTTGGCGTATCACAGCCCGTGACGCTGAATGTGACGCTCAACAAGTCAGAGGCCTATCCCTTCGGGCACAAACGCCATGTATTGGGCTTGTCCATTGATACAGCCATCCAGCGCAGCGATTTTGGTATGAGCTATGCTGTCGACAACGGGCTGGTCGGCAATGAAGTGGATATCAGAATTGAAACCGAAGCCATGCAGATCAAATAAGCGCTGCGCCGCGCGCGGTTGACCGGTGCACGGACTCGCTGCCGATGTACCGCGACACCAAAGTCAGGACGGTAGGGAAAACGCGCGCCTGTCCGGTTCGAAGGTCAGGTTGGCGCGCCGCGCCAGCTTGCAACACGCGTGAATGAGCTTCTTATGATTATACATAGCCGATCTGCCCCTGATTGAAATCATTCGGTGATCGCCAAACCCATCCACCAGAAAAAACTGTTTCACGCCCGCTTCCTGCCCAAATACGATGTTGCGAAAATGCAGGTCAGCCGCGACCAGATTCTGGTTGAAATAGGTGTTTACAAACTCGTTGAGCGGATCAAGTGCGTCCGCCATCTCATTTCTGGCAATGATCTCTTTCAAAGTCGGCGCCAACTTGCCATTGTCGCCGCTCACAGCATTCCACAATGCACCCACCCCAGCCGAGGTTTCGACCAGCCCCAGAAACCTGGGAATTGGAAGCGGCGCGGCTTCGTGATCCCAATTCTCATTGACTTTCCGCCAATACGCGGCCTCTTTCAAAATAACACGTTGTTCGCTGGTGGCGTAGACTTTGCGCAAAGTCTGTTTTGGACGCGATAACCGGTCGTAACGTTCTGCATATCTTGGAACTTTCAACACAACGGCATTGTTCGCGCCCGTAAGACCCGCATCCTTGCCCTGTATCAAAAAGATGTCACGCTGTTTGCCGCGCGCCACCGGTTCATATGCGCGCAGATCAAAAAATCTGCGGCCCTTTGTGAAACGCTTCATGCACGAAGCCTTACCAAACGGGGTATTCACAAAACATAAACAAGCGCGTGACGGATGATCGAGATTGCGTGAACACAGAAGAAGAACAGGAAATGTGTTAAAATCGGAATAAGACGTTTCCTGAATATGTAACCCGAGCTTCTGACCCTCATCCGCAAGTCAGATTGCCCGGCACGAGACAACGAATACGGAGGAAGAGAATTGCGACTGTTAAGACTTCTATCTTCTCTCAGATATGTATTTGCTGTGCTCGCGGTGGCAGGGTTCGCCTTCCTCGGCTTTCAGTCTTTTACGTTTTCCGGCGGCGACATCGCTGCACCCGATATTGGCGTCGGTTCCGCAATTCCCGATGCGACCGAACAATCGCCGGAACCAGAGCCTGAGCTCGCCGCACCCTCAACCTACGTGGTCGAGGTCGTCCTTCCCGTCGTCAGTTCGCTTCTTTCGGTCCTTGGATTCCTTAGTCAGATGTATTTCACCAACCGGTCCGACCTGCGCGAGCAACAGAAATTCAATCTTGAGCTTCAAAAAGCGGCGGCAGCGCAGTCCTCTCGCGGCAAACCCAAAAAGAAGATCAAGGCCCGTCACATGAAAACAGCGCCGCGCGACGGGCGGCTCATCGAGATTTACGCCGGTAAACGTTGGTGGCCGGTCCGGTATCAGGACTGTCGGTGGATGCGCGACGATCCCGATTTTGGCAACGAACCCGACTTCTGGGAGATTGATGGCCTCAGGGGTCCGATCCGGATCGAACTGCATCAAGCCAAGGCGTGGCGGCAGGCCCGGGCTGGCTGAGATCAACGCTCGTTAAGGGCGGCAATAGGGAATGTCGCAACTCAAGTCATTCGAGAAGCGCACCGACTGCCCGTTGATTTCGACGATGAACCCGGATGCTGCGTACCACCAACGGCCTTCCCCCACACCGGGCTGGGCCGCGTCGCATTGCTTGCCAAGATAAAAGGTTGCGCCGTTTGGTGTTTTGACAACTGCGCCATGCTGATTGCAGGCAATCGACAATTCCAGCGGGATGTTATGTTCGGTCGCAAATGCAGATGTCCCCAGAACCGCCAGAAATAGGGCGCAGGTTTTCAGATTATTCATTTTTCAATCCTATGGTTGGTTCAAAAAATTTGGCTTTGACGCTTCACAGATTAAGCAAGCTTCGTCGCACCGGAAACCCTTGACTGAAAAGACCCCTACCCGCCAATCGGAGATATTCCACCAGCAAATGCCGCCAGAATAGGTGCGGCCAATGCAAAACCTGCGCGGAATATATCACTGCCCCCTTCTGACAGGCCATGCGTCGCGCGCCAGTCGTTGACGTCGAATTCATCGGTATCAGACCCATCCCGCCGCGCCACCATCGCAAGTGTCTTGACCCGACCATCCAGAATAACGGCCACCGGCAGGAAGTAGCTGAGCATCAACAGGCAAAAATAGGTGCCGGTAAACAGAGCTGACGCAGTCACCAACGCGCTATATTCGCTTTTGTCAGCATCCGAGATCAGCGGAAGGGGCCAATACATCCAACTGGTTGCGAAAAACATGCCGAAGGTCAGGATCAGGCTGGAAAGATACAGTTGCTGCCGCATATGACGCAGGCTGCGTGCCAGTTCATCTGCCGATTTTTCAATGTCGCCGGGCGCGCGCGAAGCAAGGCACAGGATCATGCCGACAATCAAAGACCCCACGGCAAGTCCGGCCAGCGCGTTGATGATATCCAGAACGCGCCGGAACAAGGTGAACACCGGAATATCTCCGCACCGGCCCAGCAGCCAAATGTCGTCCGGTGTTCGGCACCCCGGCAACTCGCCCCGCGCCAGCGCCATTTCGAAAACGGCTTTACCGACCTGATGGTAAATCTGGGGTGCCTCGCCCGTTGAATGCTGTTGCACCGTCGGAATGATCGCCAGCGCAAGAACCACTAGAACGGTTACGATAGACGCGATTTTGGTCCGCCGCTCCAACGGGCGCATCAGGTTGCGCGCCAGAACGGCCACTGGCAACAACGCCAGCGCCGAAAAGAACCAGGAAGCGGCCAGAAACCGAAACCGCCCAATGGATTCAAACCAGGTAGGTTCGGCAACCAGGATCGAAACCGGAACCTGAAGATCAGCAGCAATCATATGCTGCTGGATCAACTCATGCGTCACAAACACCGCAACTGGCAGCAACACAATCGCAAAATAGCGCAACTCCACCCGGCGCTCGGACATCTCCAACCCTTTGCATTGTCACCCAAAGTCACATCGAGTCTAACATGAAATGCGAATGTTAGTATTGAATTGCAGTGAGAGGCGCGCCTCAAGAGCAGGACGTTTCGTTGCCAAAATCCCAGCACCTGTGCTGCCGTGCGGAAAAGCGCTGCAAGCTGACTTGTCTTTACCTTCTGTTCAGGCCAATTCGGACCGAACGGTTTTACGCCTGCGTAACGCTGCCACCGCACCCATTCCACCGATCAACAGCCACCCGCTTGCCGGAAGCGGCACCGGAGCCGGAGTCGTGTACGTTCCGGCGGCGTTACCATAGGCTTGCGCAAAAATGGTCCCGCTGGAATCGGTGCCGAAGTTAATGTTGTGGGATCTGTTGATATTCAGGAAATCTGTCGATGTAATCGGCGCCGTACTGCCCAAACTGGAATTGAAAGCTGTCACCAGGCTGAACTCTCCGATCGCGTATCCGTTTATCGTGCCTGAATAGCTTGCCCCTCCGGTCCTGGCAAAAATCTGCTGTGCATTGAAGTTGCCAAGCCCCCAGTCGTTGTAAACCGCAAGCGATGCATTGGTAATGTTAACGACGTTGCTTCCATACCGCAGCGTTCCCAAAACGCCGTCATAGACTGTGAATGTCCCGCCGCTGGAATGGGTCCGTGTCGAGGACGGGCTTGCGGCGCTGTCGAAGGTATATTGGAATGTCACCTGATCGTTTAAGCCACCACCGAATTCGGTTGCATTGACGGTGGTTGAGAATTGATGTGTGACCGTCATGGCCGCCGCCTGCAATGCACCGATGACCAAGAAAAATAACGCACCAAGCGCGATACTTGCCAGTTTGTTTGCAGCCATGTCCCCGACCCCTAAAATCATTAACACATATAATAATTCCAATTGTTGCAAAAATGCCAGGAGCTGTCAATTTTGCGCTTTTCGACGCTGGTCTGCATCGAAATAGAGACGCCAAGCTACGCCAGAGTAACGCATAACGGCATGGTTTAGTTTGACAATTATGTCAGGCAATCAACTCGACATGTGCCTCGGGAAAAGCCGTCAGAACGGAATTGGTCTCTTTGGGCGATAACAAACACAGTGCGGTGGACAGTCCATCCGCCAGTGCTGTCTCAGGGGCAGAGACCGAAACGGTCCCGCGTATTGGTGCATTGCCTCGCGGATGCAGAATATGACCTTGATCGTCCGAAAGCCGCATTGCACCGGGAGAAGACGTTGCAACCGCACGGTCAGTCAGAGTGATGCGTCTTGCGACCTTTCTGTGCGCGTTGGCCAAGCCAATGGACCATGGGGAGCCGTCACTGCGGCGACCCAGGGCTGCGACCTCACCCATATCCACCAGAACGTTGCGCAAGCCATAAGAGCGCAGCAGCGCCGCGATGCGGTCCGTGATTGCGCCCTGCGCGATGCCATTCAACGTGATCGCAGACAGACCCGGCTGCGGCAGGCGAATGGCGTCCGTGCCGATCTGTACCTTGTCCCAGCCGATGCTTTGCTGCGCCATGTTGACCACGTCTGCAGACGCACCCGCAGCGAGCGCCATCCACAAGGGTTGAACCGTCGGATCAAACACACCGCCCGAGGCCGTGTGAATGACCGAACACAGGCTGAGAACGCTCAGAAAGTCCGGGGCCGGACCAGACAAAACCCCGTCACGGTTCAAAAGGCTGATCTGCGAATTGGGTCGGTAGAGGCTGAAGATATCTTCCAACCGGCGCAGTTCGGCTTCGACGGCGGTAAAGATCGGGGCAGCCTCAACGGCAGAGAGACCTTCCAGACGCAGGCTGGCCCGCGCGCCAAGTGCCACGCCGGACCAGTGGGCCGATGTGGCTGCCGTGGCCGGAAAGGCTGTGCAGGCGGCCGAGATGGTCAGGAAACGGCGGCGGGACAGGCGTGTCATGCGGGGGTCTCCAGCTTGAGGTCCAGATCGACGGGGCCCAGGACCTCGGCATCGGGAATGTCCGACAGAGGCAGGGCACTGCCGCCATAGTCACTGATGAACGCCTCGGCGGCAGTCGGGTCGGCAAAGGGTACAACCTCACGCGCGCCCATGCCGCCCTGCACGTTGGCTCCGACCACGAAGGTCGCGCCATCGGCGGGAATCCAGTTCGAGATACCCGGCTGCCGCCAACTGGGGGCGACGCTCATGTCACTGACATAAACGGCGGTGATCTTGGCGTCGCGTTCGGGGCTTTTGAGATAGGCCACCATGTCGCGGACCTGAGCAAAGAACAGCGGCGCAGGGTAGCCCTCCAGATGGATCTGCCCCTTGGGCCCGCCATGTTCGGCGATGCTCATCTGGCAGAAGAAACTCAGCGCGTCAGGGGTCAGGTCCACAGCGTCGGGGGCCTCGGCGACCTCTTCCTTACAGGCACTCAGCGCGATCAGGGCAATCAGGCACAGGCGTTTCATGGCTCGACCCTCCGGAACGCGAGGCGTGCAAGGGCAAAGCCAATCACCGGCCAGATCAAAAGCGATGCAGGTGCCGCCCAGACCGGCAGCGCTTGCGCGGCCCCGGTCATGCCCGAGGCCATGGCGACGCCTTCGGTTGCGGCGATGTTCCACAAACGGAATGCGTCGGCCGGGTTGGCCACCATCACCCACGGAAAGACGGATTGGGTGAAGACGCCGCCCTTGTCCATGACGACGGCCCCCAACAGGCCCAGATCATAGAGGACGACAAAAACCAGCCAGAGCCCGGCCGACAGACCCGCCGCCGCCGTGGCCCCCTTAGCCAAAGCGGACAGCAGGTATCCCAGCGCTAAAAAGACAGCGCCCAGCAGGATGGATGTGAGGATCAGGCGCGCCAAGGCCATCAGGCTTTCAGGCCCCGCGCCACCAAAGAAGGCCGCCACCGCGCCTGCGGTGCCGAAACCGACGGTCATGGCAAAGGCCAGCGCGGCCAGATGAGCGGTGAACTTGCCCAACAGGATTTCTCCGCGCCCCGCCGGGTAGGAGAGCAGCAGCGAAAGACTGCCGCGATCCACGTCGCCTGCGATGGCATCAAAAGAAATCATCAGCGCCAGCAAAGGCGCAAGATAAACCGACAGCGTGGTCATAGACGCGACCGAAACGGTCAGCATATCGACCCCCAGCGTGCCAGTTGGTGCGCTGCCTGCAAATGTCAGCGCCAGCGCGAACAGCACCATGATCAGCGTCGCGACCAGCAGCCAGCGGTTGCGGCGCAGGATCAGCATTTCGGTGCGGGTGATGGCGAGGAAGCGGGTCATTGCAAATCCTCCTGTGCATAATGGCGATAGAGGTCTTCCAGCTTGGGCGGAGTCATTTCCACATCCGCCACCGCGTCGCCCAATCCCGCGATGCGGCGAAGGGCCTCCATCTTGTCTTCAGGGGTGCAGAGCAGTTCCACAGACGCCCCGTTGATCCGATTGCCGCCCAGTTCGGCGGCCAAGGCGTCAGGGTTGGCACTGGCGCGCACTTTCAGGCGGATCGGCAGACCGGCCAGCGCAGACAGGTTTGTCAGCGTGTCGTCGGCCACCATCCGGCCCTTGCGCATGATGGCGATGCGGTCGGTGCGGGCCTCAACCTCGGTCAGGGCGTGAGACGCAATCAATACGGCGGTGCCTTGTGCAGCCAGCTCATCAATGATGGCATACAAATCCTGCCGCGAGATCGGGTCCAGCCCGCTCGTTGGCTCATCCAGCAATGCGACTTTCGGCTGACCCAGCAGCACCTGTGCCAGACCCAGACGTTGGCGCATCCCCTTGGAATAGGCCCCAATCCGGCGGTCCAAAGCGTCGCTCAGGCCAACCCGCTCCAGCAGGCCGGGTACGTCTGCCTTTGCGCCCGAAAGCTTGGCAAACAAGGTCAGTTGCTCGCGGCCCGTGAGCGCCGGATGGAAGGACACCGCCTCGGGCAGATAGGCCGTCTCGCGCCGCGCCTGTGCGCTGCCGGGGGTGGCCCCCCCGATCCGAATGGCTCCGCCATGGATCGGCGTCAGGCCGAGGATGGATTTGATCAGCGTCGACTTGCCTGCGCCGTTATGGCCCAGCAGCGCAACGCGCTGACCGGGGGCAAGAGACAGGGTGATGTCGTCAAGAACGCGGGTCTTGCCACGGTCCTTGCAGACTTGGTTAATCGTCAGGGCCTTATCCGTCATGAGGCACCTTTTTCATAGCTGGGGGTTCAGGGGCTTGCATCAATGGGTTGCTGTCCATCACACCCCCCGGCAACAGCGCCGGGAAGGCCGATTGCGACCAGCGCACCAGCTGCACGGCAGGCGAGCCGAGCAACAATTTGGCTGCGGGTTGGGTCCACAGCACGTGGTCCATTGAATCGTTGGGGCGATACGGGGCATCGGCCACGCCGTTGCCATCCACATCATAGGCGGCGAAATCGGACCAATAGTTTCCGCGCCCGTCTTCTGACCACTCGACCCATTTGGTCGAGACGTATTTCACCTGCGTCCGGTTGCCGACAAAGGCGTTGCCGACGATCCGGTTGCGTTCACTGCCAGCGGTAAAGTGGATGCCGATGCCGCAACCCTGGAACCAGTTGTCAGTGAAATCGTTCTTGTTCGAATTATACAGGAAGGTGCACTTCTCTTTCGCACCTTTCACAACATTGCCGGTGATGACGCTCTTGTTGGCATAGTTCAGCATCACGCCATGTTCGCGGTCGTCAATCGAGACGTTGTCGGTGACTATGACATTCGATGTGAACATCACCGCATAGCCCAGATCGTTGCCGATCGAGACATTGTTGCTGACCTCAGAATTGTCGGCATACATGTAATGGACAGCAAAACGCAGGTCGCGGAACAGGTTGCCGGTGAACAAATTCTTCTTCGAAGAATTCACGAAAATCCCGTCGCGGCCAAACTGAATGTCATTGTCGGCGACTACGGCACCGGGCGCGTTCCAGACATAGACCCCGTTGCCGCGCGCGTTCATGTGACGGTCCTGCCGCCCTTCGATCCGGTTGCGGCGCACGATGCTGTCCTTGGCTCCATGGATGTCGATGCCATAGAGATTGCCCAGCAACACATTGTCCTCGACCACCGGCGCGTGGGCCGTTTTGGTCAGCTGGATGCCGCTGTCGATCCCGTCATGGCTGTCGCCTGATCCGATCACCGTCAGCCCGCGCACGATCACGCCCGGCCCGGTCACGGTGATGACGCTGCCCTCACCTTGTCCGTCAATGGTGGCCAAGCCCTGCCCGTCAATCGTGACGGGCCGGTCCAGAACAAGCGTTTCGGTGTAAACACCGGGGCTCAGGCGGAGGGTGTCCCCATCCGCCGCCTGCGCCAGTATCTGATTGATGGCCCCCGCCCGGTTGGGCACATCCCAGTCCGCCGCCCAAAGGGGCGAGCCGAGCAGGAGCGGTATGAGCAGGGACCAACGCATCGTTACGCGCTCCGCGGCTCAACGAACATCCGGCCGCGCATTTCCATGTGCAGCGCGTGGCAGAACCACTGGCAATAGAACCAGTGCACGCCCGGACGGTCGGCAATGAACGTGACCGAGGCGGTGGCCTGCGGTGCAACCTCCATGGCGACGCCGAAATTCGACAGGCAGAAGCCGTGGGTCACGTCGTCCACATCATCCAGGTTGGTGACATAGACAGTGACTTCGTCGCCCTGTTTGACAGTGAACTTCTCCATGCTGAATACAGGTGCGACCGAGGTCATGTAGACCCGCACCTTGTTGCCATCCCGGATGGGTTCCTCGGCACCGTAATCCAGATCGACGCCATCGGCCTCGGCCTGTTTGCGCGCATCTTCCCACATCGGGTCGTTGCGATCCCAGACATTGACCGGGTTCACCTTGGACCGGTGCACAAGGATCGAATCGTGCGGTTCCGCAAAGGTCGGGCCGTCATGGACCACCTTCATCTTGTCGCCCGAGATGTCGATCAACTGCTCGTTTTCGGGCTTCAGCGGCCCAACGTTCAAGAAGCGGTCTTTCGAGAACTTGTTCATCGAAATCAGCCACTTGCCATCCGCCTCGGCGGTTTCACCCATCGAGGTCGAGTTGTGGCCCGGCTGATACTGCACGTCCACCTTGTCGAGGATCGGGTCAACATCCGAGCCGCCATATGCTTCGATGGCTTTGGCGATGTCCCATTTCACCACCTGGCTGTCCAGGAACAGGGTCGTAAAGGCGTGACCTTTGCCGTCAAACGCGGTGTGAAGCGGGCCAAGGCCCAGCTGCGGTTCGGCTACGATGGCCGAACGCGGATCGGCGTTGTCGGCAAACAGCGCATCCAGTTTTTCAACGTCGATCACGGACACGGTCGGCGACAGCTTACCGTTAATCATCACATGTTTCTTGTCAGGGGCGACGTTGACACCGTGCGGCGAGTTCGGGATCGGGATGTAACGGGTCAGGTTGCCGCCCGCCTCTTTGCGGCCATCCACAACCTTGACGCCGTTCAGCTCCTGATAGTTACCGGCAGCCACGGCCTCTTCGATGGCCTTGAGGTTGAATACGACCACATGGTCCAGCTCACTCTCGGTCATCTCGGCCAGGTTCATCCCCATTTCCGAGTTGTACGAGGTCGAGAACGCGTATTTGCCCTGATAGTCACAGTCGGTGTTGTCGAGGTTGCCCGACACCATCACCTGCCATGCGATCTCCATTGTGTCGCCGTCAATGGCGGTAAAGATGTTCACGTATTGCGACGGATCATCGAGGATCTGGCCATCGTTGACCAGCGGTGCTTCGTGTTCGCCATTGGCAAAGACATAACCGGTGCGCGGGTATTTCTGCGGACGCAGGCCGTGGATGTCATGCGCGTTCGGGATCTCGATGATCTTGTCGCATTTCATCACATCACAGCGCACACGGGCCACGCGGGTGTTGGCTTTGTCGTTCATGAACAGATAGCGGCCATCATAGGTGCCATCGGTGAAGGACATATGCGGGTGGTGCAGGTCGCCATTGTCATAGGTGACCTTGCCGTTTGCGGCCAGAAACTCCTTGGTTTCGGGCAGCAGACCTTCGGTCAGAACCTTCAGCGATTCATTGGTCTGACCCCAGCCGGTGGCCGAGCAGCGGTTGAACACCGGCACCCGCATCAGCTCGCGCATCGAAGGCACACCCAGAATGCGCAGCTCGCCAGTCTGGCCCGAGGACCAGAAGCCGTAATATTCGTCCAGCTCACCCGGCTCAAGATGCGCATTCGCGGCGGCACTCGCCTCGCGCGCGGTCATCAGGGTCGAACCCAGCCCGGTCCCGGCAATCACCGCGCCGGTTGCGGTTGCGCCCAGCATCCCGCGGCGTGTGATGTTCAGTTTCTTGTCATGTTCCGACATGATCGTCCCTCCTTTTAGGAAACGGTTTGCGGTTTGGCGTTCGGATGGTTCGCCGGTGGTTGTCCGAGTGGGGTCTTCATCTGGACCGACCCTGTCTTGGCCCGCCGTTTCAGCTGGCGGATAACGACGGGACATTTGTCCTCGGACTGATAGAGCACCTGACAATGCAGGCAGGTGACGCACTCGTTTGGATTGATCTCACCGGTGGGGTGGATCGCCTGAACGGGGCATTCGTTGGCGCAGGTCTGGCAAGGCGTGCCGCAATCCTTGTAGCGGCGCAGCCAGTCGAACATGCGAATACGGGCAGGGATCGCCAGTGCTCCGCCCAAGGGGCAGAGGTAGCGGCAGTAGAACCGTTCCACGAACAGCCCGATCCCGAGCAGGGTCAGCGCAAAGACCACAAACGGCCAGTCGCGCATGAATTTCAGGATGATCGCGGTCTTGAACGGCTCGACCTCGGCATAGGTCTCGGCCAGCGGGATCGAGACAAAGCTGATCCCGAACAGCACCAGAAAGATCATGTATTTCGCAGGCCAGAGGCGTTCGTTCAGGCCCCAAGGTAAGGTCCATTGCGGCACCTTGAAGGCCCGCGCGATCTTGTTGGTCAGTTCCTGCAACGCGCCGAACGGGCACAGCCAGCCGCAATAGGCCCCACGCCCCCAGAACAGCAGCGCGGCAGCCACGGCGAACCACTGGATGAACACCAACGGGTCCAGCAGGAAGGCATCCCATGAAAAGCCTGTGCGCAGGCTGCCCGCCAGCGCCATCAGGTTCACCACACTCAACTGCGCATTGGCATACCAGCCGATGAAGAACAGCGTCATGGTCAGATATCCGATGCGGAACCAGTAGAAGACCCGCGCGTTCATGGTGGCGTGGAACTGGAAGAAGAAGGTCGCCGTCAGCACCAGCAGCATGACGCCCAGCACCCCGATCTCGACCGTGCGGTCCTTCCAGATGCGTTTCCAAAGCGCGGCCTTGGCCGCCGCTTCGCCGGTGGCGTCATCGACGACCACAGGGGCCGCGACGGGCAGCAGATACTGCTCGGGCAGTTTGTAGCCCAGATCGAAGGTCAGGAACGTTTTCTCGACCGCACCCACGGCCCGCTGCGCCAACAGTTGCAGGCGGAAGGGCTCGGCGGGGTCGAACTCGGCCTCGGCGGGGATTTTGAAGATGTCCAGTTCCGTAAAGCTTGGGGCATCGGGCGCTGCAACCTCGCCCAGACGACGCT
Organism: Ruegeria sp. AL1; assembly: GCF_056540905.1. NCBI lineage: Bacteria > Pseudomonadati > Pseudomonadota > Alphaproteobacteria > Rhodobacterales > Roseobacteraceae > Ruegeria > Ruegeria sp. AL1. The sequence continues at coordinate 196,286 of NZ_JBQFXP010000008.1, read as the reverse complement.
GCTGCTTGTCAAAGAACCGCACCGAGTTGTCGCCTTGGATCAGCTGAATTCGGTCGAAAATCCCGCCCCGGACGTAGCCAGAGCCCTTGAAGCTGTAGGCCCCGCGCCCCAGCACCAGAATGGCCTGTTCGCCTTCGTCCAGCCATTTGACCATATTCTGATATTCGGCCTCGCCCAGCAGCGACTTGCCGATCGACGGCACCGAGACCAGCGCCATATGCATGTCGATATAGGTGTCATCAGGCTCGCCGGGTTCGGGGCGCTTGATCGCCCGCTGATCGCCCGTCGCCTCAAACGCCGCGTTGACCTGCCCGATATCCAGCGTCAGCCGCCGGACTGAGCCGTCGCCCGACAGCGTCGTCCAGTCATAGATGGCGTCCTGCGCCATATCGACCTCGCGCTTGGGCCCATCGGCCTGCGCCGGTGCCAAGCCGCCTAGCCCCAAAGCGCGCGCGACCTTGATGCCGCCGCGCACAAGGCTGTCGTCGATCACCATGATCGTGACGGTGGCCCCCGAGATGATATCAAGGTCATGTCCTTCGCCGCCGGTTTCGGCCTCAACCTTCAGGTCCAGACCGGCATAGCCTTCGGTCAACTCCACCATGCGGGAATTGGGAATACCGATTAGGACAATCGGTTCGGAGTGTTTGACCAGCTGCACCCCGGTCAGCACCGCGTCGTCATCGATGGCCGCGACCACATGAATGGGCTTGCCGGAGTACCCGGTGGTGCCGACGAAGTCGGATGTCAGGAACGCCCAGGCCACGGTCTCCCCACCTTTAAGAACGGGCGCAACCGGCACATCATCGCGCACCGGGCCAAAGGCATCGGCACCGGGGGCCAGATCGGCGGGCTCAATCTCGGGCAAGAAGCTGGCAAGGCTGTCGGCATGGGCGCTGATCGCCATCAGGCAGGACAGGGCAAGGGCCAGCAGAAAATGGATTGCGCGACTTACGACCACGGCGCACCTCCGATAGTTTGGGTGAATGCCATGGACGCGCGCAGGGCGCGTTCGGTTGTGATTTCGGGCGCGCATGGGGGCCCTCGGGTCTCGGGCCACAGCCGATGAGTTTGGTACAAAACGGAAGATGTGCCGATTTTCCCATGTACAAAATGGAAGATTCCGGCCTGCGCCACCTCTGGCAGCTCGGGCATCGGCGCGGCGCTGGTCACGGCGCACAGCGCGCAATCGGCGCATTTCGAGCAATACGCGGTCGGGTCTTCGGCACCCTCCTCAAGGTCAACCTCGACCCAGACCGCGCCGCCTTCCGAGCAGATCTCCACCCAGACACTCTCACCGGGACTCGCCAGCGCCGGTGCAATGGTCTGCAACAAAAGAAGGAGTATACCCGCCAACCCGGCTGCCGCGCGAACCGCGCGGTCAGGGAGATTGTGCAGAGGGGTCAGGGCAGGCATGGAGTCTCCGACTCGGGAAGCTATGCCTTGGTGGTAGAGGATTTGACCGAGTCGCCACTTGACTTAGGTCATTTATTTTCGAACCGGCCAAAAATTAATCAAATTCGAAAATTTACATTTATAATCAATCGTCTGCTTCATCCATCAATCCGCGCACCCAGCGTCCCGCCAGCCAGGCCGCTGGGACACCCAAAGGGATGGACCACAGGATTGCAGGCACCGGACCGATGGCACCAAAACCTGCGCCGTGCAGGATCAGCCCGGCCAGAAACAGGTTGATGGCCACAGTCAAAGCCGTGGCCGGATAAAGCAAAATGGCCAGTTTCCAGACCGGCCATTTGCCCTCAGTGACTGGTGCCTTCCGAGAAGGTGATTTTGTTCCAGACATTGTACTTTCCAGACGGTTTGCGCATCGGTAGACGCCGCACTTCCTCAAGCGTCTGCGCGTCATAAACGATCACCGCGCCGTCATCTTCCCAGATCGACACCAGCGCATGGCTGCCATCTTTGGTGAACTCTACATGCGCCACGGTCTTGCCCGGCGCAGGGCGCAAGGTCTTCACGATCTCAAGGCTCTGCTTGTCAATCACATGCATGGCGTCTTTGTTGGGGCCAAAGAACACATCGGCCCAGACATACGGCGAATTCTCATGGCTGCGCATGAAGAAACCCGGCCCTTCGGTCTTGATCCGCTTGACGGTTTCCCATGTCCCCATGTCGATCACCGACACCATGCCATCGGTCAGATGCGGCGTCGCCATCACGGTGGTATCCACATGTTTCCATGTGATCCCCGAACCCAAATGCGGCATCCCCGGCAAGTCCAGATCAGCCACCTTGTGCCCGATCACCAGGTCGATCACCTGTCCGCCCTTGCCATCGCGCGAGGCACCCATGACGTATTCATAGCTCTGGTCGAAAAAGAAGTCGTCCAAATAGTCGGGCGTCGTGATCTTGCGCACCGGAAACGGATCGGGGTTCTTGAACTGCCCCTCAATGCGAAAATCATGCCCCAACCCGAATTGCGGAGGGTTGGCGCCGTAAAACACCTCCCAAATCTCGGGCACATCTTTCAGTGCCAGCACAAAGCTCTCGCGGGGCGGCGCCTGATAGACGGCAGAGACGCGGCTGGGAACGCCTTGTTTACTTTTTACTTCAATGACTTTGGCCACCGACAGATCCTCTGTCGACAGCAGCGTCAGCGAGTTCGGCAGGTAATTCGCCACAGCCACCCATTTGCCATCGCCCGACATGGCGATGTTGCGGCTGTTCAAACCGGCACGCACGCGGCCCACCTGCTTCAATGCCCAGATGTCATATTTCTGCACCCAGCCATCGCGCGACATGATGAAGACATAGCGCCCATCGGGGCTGAACTTCGGCCCGCCATGCACGGCAAAAGGCGTCTCGAACCGGTCCAGAACTTCGAACGTATCCCCGTCCAATACGCTGACATGATGGTCACCCGTTTCGACAGCCAGAGTGATATTCATCGGATCGCTGTCCCAGACCGGCGCATCGACCGCCACGTAATCCTCATCCAACGTGCGGCTGGCCATGATATCGGCCTCACCCCAATCCGGATCGGTCTCCAGCGGCGATTTAAGCCACCCCGCCAATTCCTCGATCTGCAACGCATCCAACTCGTGCGAGAACGCCGGCATCTGCGTCACCGCGCGCCCCTCGGCAATCACGGCGGCCACCCTTGGCCCGCGCATCCGTTTCAAAGTCTCGGGGATCAGCGCGGGCCCAACCCCGCCCAGCCGGTTCTCACCGTGGCACGCGGCACAATGCTCCGCGTAATCCGACGGCGCATCCGCCCAGGCTGCGCCCACACTCAGAAGACAGGCCAGCCCCCCGATCTTCATCTTTTCAAAAATACTCTCGCCGGAGGCTCCTGCCCTCGCCGCACGCGTAACGGCCGGGCCAGCAGGACCAAGGATTTCAAAAGAACTGATGTGCCGGATCATGACGTTTCCCCCGGAAAGGCGTGACCTGCAGGCGTTCGCCCGCCTCATCCACGCCGATTTCTTCGTTTGACAGATAGCAGGCCGGATCTTCGGCCCACGGATCGCCGGTCAGTTGCAGCGCCCGGATGCGGGTATTGCCGCCGCAGACGTCCTTGAGCTGACAGGCCCCGCAGCGCCCCTTCAGCGGGCGCGGACGGGTGCGCAGCATCGCCAGCATCGGGTCATCGCTGGTCCACAGCTCGGAAAACGGTGCCGTTTTCACATTCCCAACCGTGTAATCCGACCAATAGGTATCCGGATGCACCCGGCCCAGATTGTCGATATTGGCCACACCCAGCCCGCTGGAGTTTCCACCCCACGCGGCAAGATGTTCTCGCACATGCGCCGCTTTGTCGGCGTCGAAATGCGCCCGGACCCAGTTCAGGAAATACCCGGCATCGGCATCATTGTTGCCGGTCACGATGTCCAGCGGGCGGCCCCCGGATGCCGCCTCCCACGCGCGTTCCAGTAGCAAATCCAGACCTGTGCGGGTGCGCAGATGCTCGGCATCTTCGCCCCGGTTCTTATCGCCGCGCCCGGCATAGACAAGGTGGGACAGGTAGAACTTGTCGACACCCTCATCATCACACAGCTTCAGCAGATCGGGCAGATGATGTTGCGTTCCTTCAGTCAGGCAAAACCGCAGGCCAACCTTGATGCCGCGTTTCTTGCATTCACGCACGCCCCGCAAGGCGTCGGCAAAGGCGCCCTCGACACCTCGGAACCAATCATTCGTGGCACCGATCCCGTCCAGCGAGATGCCCACATAGTTGAACCCCACATCGGCGATCATGTCTGCGGTCTCGTCGTAGATCCGGGTGCCGTTCGTGGACAGCGCCAGCATCGGCACCAGTGCCCGCGCCCGATTGGCGATGTCGAAAAAGTCAAACCGATCCAGCGGCTCCCCACCCGAGAGGATCAGGGCCGGGACGCGAAATTGGCCCAGATCCTCAAGGGTTGTCATGGCTTGCTCGTGGCCGAGTTCGCCGGGGAAGGCCACATCCGCCGAGACGGTGTAGCAATGGCGGCATTTCAGGTTGCAGCGCCGGGTCAGGTTCCAGATCACCACTGGCTTCACGGGACCGGGGCGGCGTTTGCGCTCCGGGGTCGGTTTGACCAGCTGGTGCATGTATTCGGTCAGGCGGAACATGTCTCAGCCTTTCGTTTTCAGGCGCAGCCCGGTCTTTTTCAGGATGCGTGTGGAATAGAGGATGTCTTTGGCCCGGCAGGCCTCACCGAGGATGGCCGCGATTTCTGCGCGTTTCTCCTCGACCTCGGCCCGGTCGGTGCCATGGACCATGGCAAACAGGTTATAGGGCCAGTCGGGCAGCGCGCGGGGGCGTTCATAGCAATGGGTGACAAAGGGCAGAAGGCCGATCTGGGTGCCCATCTCGGCCACTTGATCATCCGCCACATCCCACACGGTCATGCCGTTCGACGTCATGCCCAGCTTGTAGTGATTGGGGGCCGCCGCAATGCGCCGGATCACGCCGCGCGACTTCATGTCGGCGAGACGGAACATCAGGGTGTCTTCATCCAGACCCAGCCCCTCGGCCACCTGCGCGTAAGGCGCGGGCACCAGCGGCAGGCCGGTTTGCAGCGCCGCGATAATCTCTCTGTCTTTTGCGTCGATCATGCCGCCACCCGGAAGCCGATGAAAAATTCCTGAAGTTTGGGAAATTGCAGGACTGCGATCCCGGTTTCCCGTTCGATGGCCTCGGCCGCGGTTGCGATCCCCTCGGGTGTTTCGGTCGCCAGAACGAACCACATATTCAGCCGGTGCGTGCGCTCATAATTATGCGCGACCTCTGGATGCGCATTGACTTTGGTCAGGACGGTTTCGAAATCCTTGGGAGGTACGGCCATCGCGCACAGACAGAAGGCCCCACCCATGGCGGCGGCGTCAAAAAACGGGCCGAACCGGGTGATAACGCGGTCCTCTTTCATGCGGGTCAGACGGTTCAGAAGCTCGGTTTCCGCGATCCCCAACTCCTCAGCAATCGCTGCATAGGGGTGTGAGATCAGCGGCAAATCATCCTGCATCCGATTCAGGATCGCGCGGTCGGTGTCGTCCAGTATCATGCCGCCACCTCTTTCGGTTGGATCAGCGCGCCGGTCTGTTTGAAACACCGGGTCGAGAATAGAACCTTGTGCCGCGCACCAGCCAGTTCCGGCAGGGCGGCGGCATTGGCCAGAACTTCAAGCGCTTCGGGGCGTGAGCGGGCGTGGATCATGGAATAAAGGCGATAGGGCCAGACGCCTTCGACCGGGTTGCGCTCATAACAGAGCGTCACGCCTGGATGAGCGGCCAGCGCCGGACCTGCGGCGCCAACCTGATCGGCCGGCATATCCCAGACTACCATCGCATTGGCGGACCAACCCAAAGCGCGGTGGCGCACGATGACGCCGAGGCGCGAGATGATCCCGGCCGCGTGCAGGGCCTCGATCCGTCCCATCACATCGACTGTGCTGCGGCTCAGCGACCGGGCCAGTGCTGCATAGGGTTCTGCGACCAGCGATAGCCCGGAACTGAGCGCCTGCAGCAGCGGCCGGTCGCCGTCCTTCATGGCTGAACAATCCACTTTGCGGGGGCCGGGGACATTGCGGGTTTCGCCCGACATCCGGAAGCCCAGATCGACGTTGAATGGGCGCACCAGCCGTAAGTCCAACACGCGCAATCCGGTGCGGCGGCTGATCCGTGCAAGCGTTTCGTTCACATGCGCGCGGTCCGGGCCGGTGGCCACGAACCACAGGTTCCAGTCGTCCTCGCGCTGGTAATTGTGGTTCACGCCGGGTTCCGCATCGATCAGGGCTGCGACCTCTTCCAGCCGCGCGTCAGGGGCGGCGACTGCGGCAAGGGTGCTGGCGGAGACCGCGCCGGGCGCGATGGTCGCGCCCACCCGGGTGATGCGCCCGGTTTTGCGCATCCGCGCCAGCCGGTCGAGCACTTCGGCCTCGTCCAGACCAAGCGCATCGGCCAGAACCTGAAACGGACGCGTGGTTATGGGGAAATCGCGCTGGAACTCGTCCAGCAGACGGCAATCGATGGGGTCAGTGATATGTTGCATCGGTTACAGCCCCGTTCTGTGTGCACGCGCGGTGAAGAAGATGCCCGAGGGGCTGTCGGCCTCGATCTCGCGCAGTTTTTCAAAGCTCTGCGTGTCGTAGACCATGACCTTGTTGGCATCGCGCACGCTGATCCAGACCTCATGGCCGCGTGGCGTGAACTCCATATGCAGCACGGCGGGGCCCGGTTTGAATTCGTGGATGATCTCTTTGCTGACGGAATCGATCACCTGAATCGTGTCGTTCAGCGGGTGGGCGAAATTCACCCAAACCTGCCGCCCGTCAGGCCGCGCCATGGCAAAGACCGGCTGGCCATGGGTCTGGGTACGCCCGGTTTCGGTCAGGGTGTCGGCGTCGATCCACAGAACCTCGTGATGGCCGACGGCGGGCAGGACGAACTCGCGCCCCGTCAGCGCCCAGCCCTCCAGATGAGGCATCTTGTAGACCGGCATTTCCTCTTGCCCACGCCCATAGTTTGGCAGCACGCGGATGGGTTCGGGCGTCTCGGCCCACAAGTCCAGCGCGGTCAGACCGTCCTCGCCAAAGAGGCCGGTGATATAAGTGCGGCCATTGGCGGTGATCAGCGCATCATAGGGGTTCTTGCCCATATCGGGGATCTTGGTGATCGCGGGGTCGCCTTTGGCGAAATCGGCAATCCAGGTTTCGCCCGTGTCCCACATGGTGAAGACGAACCGGAGACCGGGCGCATCGACCAGACCGATGGTTTTGCTGTCGGTGGGAATGTCGGCAACCATTTCCAGCGTGTCCGCGTCGAACACGCGCACGCCGCCGGGTTCATAGTTCGATACGGCGACCAGTTTTCCGTCATCCGAAATCGCGCCGCCAATGGCATTGCCTGCCTGAACGACGCGGTTCACGATCTGGCGGGTGACGATATCAACCTTGGTAAGCCCACCGTCACGGCCAAAGACATAGGCGAACCGTTCGTCGGGCGAATAGACCAATGAGGCATGGGACAAATCGCCCAGCCCTTCGATCCGGGCAAGTGCTGCGCGGTCTGATTGATCGACCAGCAGGACCGAGCCCTTGGCGCGTTCGATCACAAGGCCCAGGTCTCCGGTCGCTGTGGGCTCCGCCTGTGCGGTGGTCATCAGCAGCGTGGCGGCGAGGGTGAGGATAAGCTGTTTCATTGGGCCTCCTGTGCCAGCAGGTAACGGGCGATCCATTCGGCCTCTTCTTCGCTGATCAGGGGCCGCCATGGGGGCATCGCGGTGTCGGGGATGCCGTCGAGGATCACGCCGGTCAGAACCTCGGCGTCATAATGTTCAAGGGTTTGGGACCGCAGATCGGGGCCAAGGCCGCCCTTCAGCGACAGCCCATGACACGAGCCGCAATCCTGATGCACAAGCCGTTTTAGGGCGTTGGGGTCGAGCGTGTCGGCGGCGAAGGCTGTTGTAGCCACAAGCACGGCGGTCGTGAGCAGAACTGAGGGCAGCGACCGGCCGCGGGGGTGCGAGAAGCGCCCGCCCGGGGGGGCGGTCGGGCGCTGCCCGGCGGTGCCGCCGGGCACAGCATATCTACATCCAAGCTTAGCCATGAGCCTGCTCCAATAGCTCAGCCACAGGCTGTTCCGCATAAAGCGAAACCACCTTGCCGATGATGAACAGGGTAGGCGCTTTCAGGTCAGCCCCGCGCACATCCGCGGCCAGACGGTCCAGCCGCGAGACCAGACGGCGTTCATCTGGCGTGGTAGCCTTTCCGACGGCCAGAACCGGGGTCGAGCCAGGCAGGTTTTCGGTCATCAGCCCCATCGCGATCTGGCCGATATTGGCAACGCCCATATAGACGACCAGCGTCGAGTCGGGGTCGGCCAGGCGTTTCCAGTCCAGATCCAGCACCTTGTCGGCCTGCCGATGCCCGGTGACATATTGCACCGAGGTCGCCAACCCGCGATGGGTCAGCGGTACGCCGGTCGAGCAGGACGCGCCCTGCGCGGCCGTGATCCCCGGCGCGTATTCGACCGGGATACCGTTTGCCATCAGATACGCGGCCTCTTCCGAGCCACGGCCAAAGATCATCGGATCGCCGCCTTTCAGCCGCGCAACCGTGTGACCGGCGCTGGCCTCTTCAACCAAAATCTCGTTGATGCGATCTTGCGGCACCGTATGGCACTTGGGCGCCTTGCCCACCGGGATCAGCCGCGCGTCATCCGCGTGCAGGTTCAGAATGTCGGCCGAGACCAGACGGTCGTAAACCACCACATCCGCCTCTTGCAGCATCCGCAGGGCGCGCAGGGTCATCAGTTCGGGGTCGCCGGGGCCTGCGCCAATCAGAAAAACCTTACCGCTCATGTGTGAACTCGCTTGGTCTGAATGTTCCTTGAGCCCGAAGGTCCTGCGCGATCCGGTGACGTTGCTGGGTGAGCCGGGCGTGTCATGGGGTCAGACTGGCGCAATCCAAAACAAACCTCCTTGACTAAAGTTAAGGAGCGCGGGTTTTGCGCCCGCGCTCCTTTATCGTGCCTGTATGACTGCCCCAGGCTCAGGGTTCGACGGTGATCATTCCGATCATGTTCTGCGTCTCCCAATGCGGTCCGCACAGGTAGTCTTGCGGCCCGGGGGTGAGAAAGGTCAGATCAACCGATTCCTCAGGAAACAACCGGTCACTTTCGGGTTCGCTGCCATCTTTCAGCAGAACCGAATGGCTGGTGCGTTTATCGACGTTCACCCAGCGCACGGTGGTGCCTGCCTTGACTGTCAGTTCAACCGGGCAGAACAGGTACTTGTACATCAGCACCACCTCGGCATCTTCGACAGCAGACGAGGGCTGGCCGAACAGTTCGACATAACGCTCTTCGGCCTCGGCGCAGGTGGCGGCGATGTCGTCATCCGCTGCCAGCGCGGGGGAGGCCAGAAGCAGCAGGGCAGGAAGAAGGTTTTGGGGTTTCATCGACCTCTCCTTGGGTTGGGAAGGGGCCGGACTGTCCGGCCCCGATCCGTTACTGTTTGACCACGTTGATGAAGGCGCTGTCATCATCCAGCGCCAGGCTGGTATCCAGCGTCACATGGTGGAACCGTGCAGCGGCAAAGTCATCGTGGATGGCAAAGCCGACCGTATAGGTCTGACCGGGTTCCAGCGGCACATCACCTGCTGCGCCCGAGTTCAGCGGCCGGGTGAAGACCACCGTCCAGGTGCCGCCCTCCAGGCTGGCCGAGGCGGCGATTTCACCGTCATTGACCACGCGCTGTTCCAGCAGATAGCCGTTGGTGGCGCTGCCGTCGGCATAGACACGCATCAGGTCCAGATAGGTGCCGTCGGCCAGATACTGCTCGATCTGTTCGGCCGCGTGCAGCTTGTCCCAGCCGCCCATCGGTTTGCCACGGCGGCCTTTGGTGTCGACCTCGGTGCGGCTTTCGCTGATGTACTTGGTCACGGTGTCCTGCGTTGTCATGCGGCTGGTGAAATCACCGTTGGCGGCAATCGCCTCGGCGCCGGGATCAAAGGGCATGTAGGTGTTGTCGGCGTGGCACGAGGCCCAGCAGCCCACCTGATCACCCATTTCGATCCCCGTTCCGGTGATCATCATCGCCACCTTGATCTGGTTATCGGGGTCCATCTTGCCGCCATCGACGAATGGTGCCGGGTTGTGGCCCGCATCCGGCCATTGCAGTCGGATATACAGGTTCTCGTCATCATGGGCCGCTTGAACCGTCGCGTCGATCACGCCGCGCTTACCGGGGATCGGCGTTGGTTCCAACTCACCCCCTGCAACGATCTTGTTGCCGATCGTGTCCAGTTCCTTGGCGTGGCAGGTCGTGCATTGATCACCGCCTTTGGTCAGAGGACGCGCACCACCGTGGAACTTGCCGTTTTGTACCCATTCAAACGAGGCCTGACCGGGGTAGAACAGTTTCAGGTCGGTGCCTGCCACTGCAGCCCAGTCGATATTGGTCGCGACATCGCCGCCGGCTGAGGGCGTTGCGGCCTCTTGCCCTGCGGCCTTGGCACGTTCCTCGGCCACGGCGGCATCCACAGCGGCTGCGATCTGCGCCTGCACGGCTTCTTGCTGCGCTGCGCGGGCGGCTTTCTCAGCCTCGGCTTCAGCCGCTTCCTTGGCTTCGATCCGCTCAAGGCTGGCCAGATATTCGGCCGGGATTTCGCGGATAAAGTCGGGGTTCGGGGCTTCGAGCTGCTCCAGATACTCTTCCTCGGCCCGGTCGCGGGCATCCGAGTGGGCAATCCCCTTGTGGCAGTCGATACAGGTCTGACCCACGGTCATCGCGTTCAGGTGCTGCTGACGTGCACGGGGTTTCTGGAACTCGGGCATCATCGATTCGAAATCGTGACAGTTGCGGCATTCCCGCGAGTCGGTGGCCTTCATCCGCTCCCATTCATTCATCGCCAGATGCACGCGCTTGGCTTCGAACTTCTCGCGGGTGTTGATGGTGCCGACCATCTTGCCATACAGCTCTTTGCTGGCCTTGATCTTGCGGATGATCTTATGCGTCCAGTCCTTCGGCACGTGGCAATCGGAACAGACGGCACCGACGCCCGACCGGTTCACGTCATGGATCGTGCCGGTGTATTCTTCGTAGACGAAATCGCGCATCTCGTGGCACGAGACGCAGAATTCCTTGGTGTTGGTCGCTTCCATGGCGGTGTTGAACCCGCCCCAGAAGATGATGCCGGCAGCAAAGGCCGCGGCGATGCCGGCCACGGGCATTCCCCACAGGAAATACCGGCGCCAGATCGGTTTTTTCTTTTCCGGTTCCGAGGTCATATCCGGTCTCCGTTGGCTTTCTTCTCTGGCCTTCGGTGTCAGGCCTGTGGATTTGGCTGATGTGTCAAACGTGGAAAGGGCGGGCGAGGGGCCCGCCCTTTCCGGTGTCAGGTGCTGAACCCGTCAGGTGACGTGGTTCGAACGGTTGTAGACGTTGAACTTACCGGTCGGTGCGAACAGGCCCTTGATGCGCGCTTTCTCTTCCAGCGTCTCCGCATCGTAGATCACGATCTCACCGTTGGGCTCTTTCGAGTCCGCCAGGTTCCAGTTGGACACCCAGACCTCGGTTCCGTCTGCGTTGAACTCGAAGTGGACGGCGGCGTGGCCTTCCTGTTCGGTCAACTGGATCGTTTTCACGATCTCACCGGTTTCCTTGTCGATGACCTGCACCGATTGCTGAATCTCGGGCTCGGGGTGCTTGGTCTGGTCCGCCCACACATATTTCGAATTCGGGTGGGTACGGATGAACAGGCCGGGGCCGTCGGTTTCAACTTCGTAGCAGACCTTCCAGGCGTCGTCCGGACGGTTCTCGGGGTCGTTGCCCCAGACGGTCACGGTGCCCACGCCAAGGTGAGTCGTACCGGCCACAGGTCCGCAATTGGGATCGTTCCAGTTGGCGCCGGGGCCAGGGTGCGGCAGGGCAGCAACGTCGATCAGCGATTCCAGCTTGCGGGTCTTGGTGTCGACAACAACCATCTTGTTCGACGCGTTTGCGGCGATCTGGAAGTAGCGGCCTGTCGGGTCAAAGAACCCGTCATGCAGGAACTTGGCGGTGTCGATCTTGTCGATGCGCAGGTTGTCGATATCGGAATAGTCGACCTGCCACATCTGGCCCAGCTCTTTCACCGCAACCAGCCAGCTTGGCTCGTTCGGGGTGGTGTAGATCGCGGCCACGCGGCTTTCTTCGACATAGTCACCGTCGATATTCACACCACGGGTCGAGACAACCTTGAGCGGCTCCATCGTTACTGCATCGACGATCGCGAAGTGCGGCGGCCAGTAGCCCCCACCGATCACGTATTTGCCGTCGCCGGAAATGGCCACGTCACGCGCGTCATAGGCGATCTTGACTTCGGACACCAACATCTTGTCCGGCGTCTGCCAGAGGTCGATCTTGGTCATCTTGCCGTCGCGGCCCATCGTGTACCAGAAACGACCCGGATTTTCGGGTTCTTCCAGCTTGTGGTGTTCAGACGCCTTGATCACGTGCACCGCATAGCCGGTGGGGATGTGAACCAGCACCTCTTTGGTGTCACCGTCGATGATGGCAACTTTACCCACGTCACGTTCGATAACGACAAAGAAGTTTTCCCAGTTGCGGCCGTGCAGCGGCTCGGTCGGATAGTCGGCTTCTTCGACATAGACCTTGCGGGTCGCCTTCATCTGATCCAGCGACATTTCAGGCGGTTTCGGCGGCTCCATCATGATGTAGGTCGCCATGTCCCGGATCTGATCTTCGGTCATGATGTCCGAGAAGTTGTTCATCCCGCCTTCGGTACCCCAGGCGATGATCTTCTCAAGGCGCTCCTGACCCAGTTGCAGGGTCCCGCCTTCGGTCACCGTGCCATCGGCTGCGGTTTTCTTCCAGTGCGGCTCCAGCCCTTTGCCGGTAGCCCCTTTACGCAGGACGCCGTGGCAGCCCGCGCATTGTTCAAAGTATAGCTGCTTGGAGGATTCAAAGGCTTCATCGCTCAATGTTGGCTCTTGGGCCAGGACCGGTGCGGCCGCAGAACCCAGCAGCATCGCCAACCCAACACCAAGAGTGCGGCTGGCTTTCGTGTAGCTGATTCCAAGTGACATGATCACTCTCCGTTTGCTGGTGAGGCATGGACTAGGGTGAGACATCACGCGGATGTCATCCTTGACGAAAGTCAACGGAAGGTGTGCAAACTGCGCTGCGGGGTGAAAAATCTGCCCAATAAAATAAGGGTTTTTGACGTATGTTTTCGGCGTCTTGACCTTGGTTAAGTCTGCGCAGACCGATCCCCGCTAGGCTGCATGCCAAAGCCATCAAGGCCGAGGAGAGCGGGCATGTCGGCAATCATCGTACGGGTATTTGGCGAAGGGTTTCGGGTGTTTTTCTTGTCTGCCGGGCTATACGGCCTGTTCGTGGGCGGCGTCTGGGGTATCTGGCTGATGATGCAGACCGGAGCGGTGCCCTACAGCGATCCGTCCTACGCCATGACCCCGCCGATGTGGCACGCGCACGAGATGATCTTTGGCTATGCCACCGCCGCGCTGGGCGGGTTCTTTCTGACCGCCGTGCCGAACTGGACCGGAGCGAAAGAGGCGCAGGCGCAGTTCATCACGGTGGCCGCCGGTCTGTGGCTGCTGGGTCGTCTGGCGATGTGGTTCTCGGGCCTGTTGCCGCCGGTTCTGGTGGCGGTGCTTGATCTGGCCTTCGTGCCGATTCTTGCGGCGAAGATCGCGACTCAGCTGATCCGTCGGCCAAAACCGCAGAATATGGTGTTCCTGCTGCTGCTCAGCCTGATCTGGATTTCCAACCTTCTGACTCATCTGGAATGGATGGGCGTCACAGGCCATAGCCTTGATATCGGCCTGCGCGCAGGGTTGCTGACCTTATGTTCGATGATCGCAATTCTGGGCGGGCGGATCACCCCGGCCTTCACCCGCAACGCAATGAAACGCGACGGCGCGCCCGAGGCGGCGTGGCCCGTCTCGGTGGCGGCGCTGGACAAGGCCGGAATGATCATCGCCCTGCTGCTGCCGCTGAGCGCGTTGCTGCTGGGCCTCAGCCCGCTGACCGGAGCGGTCGCGCTGTTGCTTGGCGTCGTACAGATCCTGCGGATGGTACGCTGGCGGTCGGTCTGGGCGCTGCGCCAGCCGATCCTGATCGCGCTGCATGTCGGGCTTGGAATGCTGGCCTTGGGTCTGATGCTGTGGGGCCTGTCCCTGCTGGGCATCGGCAACGAAATCGCAGCGCTGCATGTACTGGGCATCGGCTGCGTCGGCGGTATGACCCTGGCGGTCATGAGCCGCGCCGCGCTGGGTCATAGTGGGCGGACGCTGGTTGCGCCGCCGCCGATGGCGGTGGCCTACGGGTTGATGGCGCTGGCGGCGATTCTCAGATGGGTGGGATCGGATCTGACCACTGGCTATCTGACCGTGATGCTGGTGGTGGACGGGCTGTGGATCGGGGCCTTTGCGCTCTATCTGATCGCCATGTGGTCGGCCCTGACCGGTCCACGCACAGCCTGAATATTCATATATTCCGTGGCCTTAACCATTCCCTCACGCAGTCTTGACTTTCGTTAAGGAAGCCCCGCGGCCCAACCGCCATTGTCACCATACGAACTAATCTGCGCAAAGGAGAGCGCAATGCGAGAAGTCATGACAAAGAGCATGGCTCGCAACATATTCTATGGCGGGTCACTGTTCTTCATCCTCATCTTTCTGGCCCTGTCGGCCCATTCGCACTTGTACATCGTGAATTCCGAGAATTCGGCAAAGCTCGATGAAAGTGTGGTTCGGGGCAAGCATGTCTGGGAAAAACACGCCTGCATCAACTGTCACTCGATCCTCGGCGAAGGGGCCTACTTTGCCCCCGAGGTCGGCAATGTGATGACCCGCTGGGGTGTCCTGGACGACCCGGAATCGGCCTTTGACTCGCTCAAGGGCTGGATGGAAGCACAACCGACCGGCATTCCCGGTCGTCGGCAGATGCCCAATTTCAACCTCAGCGACGACGAGCTGCGCGATCTGACAAACTTCCTGATCTGGACGGACAATATCGACGCGCAGGGCTGGCCGCCCAACGAGGCGGGCTGAGAAAGGGACAAGGACAATGAAATACGAATCCCAAAAAATCGCCTACGCCTACTTTGCCGTAGCCATGGGCCTGTTCGCGATACAGGTGATCGGCGGCCTGCTGGCCGGTCTGATCTATGTATCCCCCAATTTCCTGAGCGAGCTTCTGCCGTTCAACATCGTGCGGATGCTGCACACCAACTCTCTGATCGTCTGGCTGATCCTTGGCTTCTTCGGGGCGGCCTACTTTCTGATCCCGGAAGAAGCAGAACGCGAGATCCACTCGCCCAAGCTGGCCTATCTGCAGCTGATCATTCTTGTGGTCGGCACTTTGGGCGTGGTTGTGACCTATGTCTTCAACCTGTTTGAAGGCAACTGGCTGCTGGGCAAAGAGGGGCGCGAGTTCCTTGAACAGCCCAAATGGGTCAAGGCGGGCATCGTCGTGGCCGCGCTGATCTTCCTTTACAACGTGTCGATGACCGTGCTGAAGGGCAAGAAGACCGCCATCACCAACATCCTGTTGTTGGGTCTGTGGGGTCTGGCGCTGCTGTTCCTGTTTGCCTTCTACAACCCCGGCAACCTGTCCTTGGACAAGCAATACTGGTGGTACGTTGTCCACCTGTGGGTTGAAGGCGTGTGGGAGCTGATCATGGCCTCGATCCTGGCCTACCTGATGCTCAAGCTGACCGGTGTGGACCGCGAGATCGTCGAGAAATGGCTCTATGTCATTGTCGCTGCAGCACTGTTCTCGGGCATCCTTGGCACTGGCCACCACTATTACTGGATCGGTACGCCGGGCTATTGGCAGTGGATCGGGTCGATCTTCTCAAGCCTCGAAGTGATCCCGTTCTTTGCGATGATGGCCTTTGCCTTCGTCATGGTCTGGAAAGGCCGCCGGGACCACCCCAACAAAGCCGCTCTGCTGTGGTCGCTGGGCTGTGCCACATTGGCCTTCTTCGGTGCCGGTGTCTGGGGCTTCCTGCATACGCTGCACGGGGTGAACTACTATACCCACGGCACGCAGATCACTGCAGCCCACGGTCACCTGGCCTTCTACGGTGCCTATGTCTGCCTCAATCTGGCGATCTTCAGCTATGCAATGCCGATCCTCAAGAACCGCGATCCCTATAATCAGGTTCTGAACATGGGCTCATTCTGGCTGATGACCAGCGGCATGGTCTTCATGACCTTCGTGCTGACCTTCGCCGGTACCGTTCAGACGCACATGCAGCGTGTTGTAGGCGACTACTTCATGGATGTGCAGGATCAGGTCGCCATCTTCTACTGGATGCGCCTTGGCTCTGGCATCGTCGTGGTCCTTGGTGCGCTGCTGTTCATCTACTCGATCTGGGTTCCCCGGAAAGAGATCATTGAACCCGGCGCAGCCGAAACCCCTGCGGAGTGATGACTATGGACGGCTCCATGAAACTGACTGAGGGGGCGGCTGACGCCCCCTTCTACCTCGCCCAGGGCGATGAATGCGATGTCTTCTGCGCCGCTTACACCAACGACCTGCCGGTTCTGCTGAAAGGCCCGACAGGCTGCGGCAAAACCCGCTTTGTGGCCCACATGGCCGCCAAGCTTGGCCGCCCGCTCTATACCGTGGCCTGCCACGATGACCTTGCCGCTGCTGACCTGATCGGGCGCTATCTGCTGAAAGGTGGCGAAACCGTCTGGGTCGATGGCCCCCTGACCCGCGCGGTGCGCGAAGGCGCGATCTGCTACCTTGATGAGGTGGTCGAAGCCCGCAAGGACGTGACTGTCGTGCTGCACCCGCTGACCGACGACCGGCGCATCCTACCGATCGACCGCACCGGCGAGGAGCTTGAGGCCGCGCCCGGCTTCATGCTGGTTGCCTCGTATAACCCCGGATACCAGAATATCCTGAAAACCCTGAAACCCTCGACCCGGCAGCGGTTTATCTCGCTGGAATTCGACTTCCCCTCGCCCGAGATGGAGGCCGAGGTTGTCGCCCAGGAAAGCGGCCTGCCGTTGGAACGCTGCAAGCCGCTGATCCGGCTTGCGAACAAGTTGCGCGGGCTCAAGGGTCAGGACCTTGAGGAAGGCGTCTCAACCCGTCTGGTTGTCTATGCCGCGACGCTGATCGCGCAGGGCATGTCCACCGACCGCGCCATCCTCGCCGCTATGGTTGAACCTCTGACGGATGACGAGGACATCAAACGCGGGCTCCTCGATCTTGTCACGGCTGTCTTTGGGTGAGGCCGGCCGATGGTCAGGATCGATTTTGAGCCATGGGAACCCGAAGAAACGATCGGGAAACTGTGGCACACCCTTGCCAGCCGCCTCGATGCACCTTTGGTGCATGATGGAGCCGCGGTCGACCTCTCAGAGGTCGCGGGGCGGCTGGCCGTCCTCTTCCGAGGACTTGGGGGTAGCCCGGGCGTTGAATTGCGCCCGGTCTCACCCGAGATTTCACGCCACCGCCTGAGTTGGCGTCGCAAACTGGCAACCGAGGCCGAGTTGATGCCGCGCGCGTCCTTCGACGGCGAAGTTCTGCGCCTGCCCGACCGGCTTGCCGTATTCCCTGCGCGCGAGGCCAATGGCGCGCTTTATGTCTGGCTGGCCGCCGCTGCCGCCCATGCCGGAACACGAATTGACGAAGATGATCCGCTGCGCGCCGATCTGCGCGCGTTGATGGCAGCGCAGGACATGGTCGCAGCGACGCTGGACGACGCCCCCGGCTTGCGTCCGCTTTATGTCGAGCTTTGCAAAGGTGTCCTGCACCACCGCGACATTCCCGGCCTGCCGCCGGTTGAGGCTGCGGTTGAGGAACTGGTTCGCCATATGCTGGGCGACTCCGCGCCGCTGTCTGAGAAAGCTGAACAGCTACTGGCGCTGGACGATGACCTGACCGCCCCGCGTGGCTATCAGCCGATGCGCCCGGTGCCCCTGTGGCCCGAACTGCGCGCCGTTGGCTTTTCCGAACATAACGAAGTCGAGAACCCTGACACCGAAGGTGAGCCCGAAGAATCGGGTGAGAAAACCCACCGCGCCCGCCGCCGTAAATCGGATCAGGCGAACCGCAGCGACAGTTTCATCCTGCATAAGTTCGAAGCGATCCTCAGCTGGGCCGAGTTCCTGAATATCAACCGTCGCATCGACGACGACGATCCAGACAACGCCAAGAAGGCCGCCGATGATCAAGAAGAAATTGGGCTGGGCCAAATCTCAAAAGCCCCGCCCACCAAGCTGAAACTGCATCTGGACCTCGCACCCGAGGACGTGAATCGCGAGCGTCTGTCTGGCCGCATTCTCTATCCCGAATGGGATGTGCGCACAGGGCAATACCTGCCCGATCACGTCAATGTTCTGTTGTCCGACGCTGACATCCGCGAAGACGCTGCCGAGTTTGGCAAAGACCCCGCCACCGCCCGCCGCATCCGCGCCGTCAAACGCCAGTTCGAGGCGTTACGTCCGGGCCGCGTGATGACACGAGGCCATCTGGACGGTGACCAGCTGGACATAGAAGCCGCCGTGCGCGCCGAGACCGACCGCCACGCCAGCGGCGAAGGCAATGAACGCATCTGGATGCAATCCCGCCCCGAGGCGCGCGATCTGGCGGTCTCGATCCT
The DNA here is from genome assembly GCF_056540905.1 of Ruegeria sp. AL1. Taxonomy (NCBI): domain Bacteria; kingdom Pseudomonadati; phylum Pseudomonadota; class Alphaproteobacteria; order Rhodobacterales; family Roseobacteraceae; genus Ruegeria; species Ruegeria sp. AL1. Next base: position 177,693 of record NZ_JBQFXP010000008.1, on the reverse strand, counting down.
GCTGGATGTCAGCCGCTCCACCGAAAGCGCTGTCACAGGCCGCGCCGTGATCGACATCGAACGCGAGGCGCTGGCCGCTTTGGCGTGGGGCCTGAACGCCTGCGGTGACGATTTCGCCATCCATGCTTTCAGTTCGCTGAAACGCCAGCGCGTCTATGTGCAGCGCTGCAAGCAGTTTGATGAGCCGATGGGGTCAACTGTCGAACAACGCATCGCATCCCTCCGTCCCGGCCACTACACAAGACTCGGCGCTGCGATCCGCCATTGCTCCGCCGATCTGGCAGAGCAATCCCGAAAACGTCGCCTGTTACTGGTCATCACTGATGGCAAGCCCAACGATCTCGATCACTATGAAGGTCGCCATGGCATCGAAGACACCTGCATGGCCGTCCGCGAGGCCCGCCGCGCCGGGCAATCGGTTTTTGGCGTCACCATCGACAAAACCGGCAAAAGCTGGTTCCCGCGTATGTTCGGGCAGGGCGGGTTCGCCGTCATCCCCGACCCGCACCGCCTGACCATGGCGCTGCCGCAAATATACCGCCAACTGGTCGGCGCATGACCGACAGCTCGCTGATCGATGAGCTTCCGGGCGAGTTGTTGATGTGGGTGCTGATCATCTCGGAATTGCTGGTCTTCGGCGCGGGCCTGATCGCGTTCATGGGCGTGCGACTGACCGACCCCGCAGGCTTCGCCGAGGCGCAATCGCATCTCTACCGCACCGGCGCGGCGCTCAATACTGCCGTCCTGATCACATCCGGCTACCTCGCCGCTCGGGCCCTGCATTTGCGGCAAACTGCCCGCCGTGCCGCTGCCCGTCTGGCGCTGATCGCGGCGGCTGCGCTGGGTGTTGTGTTCCTGATCATCAAAGGCGCGGAATATGCAGGCAAAGCCGCGCAAGGTATCACGTATGAGACCCACCCGTTTTTCCTGTTCTACTATCTGCTCACCGGCTTTCACGCCGCGCATGTACTGGCCGGCATCGCCATCCTGCTGCTGGTCGCATGGCGCGACGATCCCCGGAACATCGAGGCCGGCGCGCAGTTCTGGCACATGGTCGATCTGGTCTGGATCATGCTCTTTCCCGTGATCTACCTGCTGGGATAAACACCATGCCCGCAGCTTCATCTTTTCAAAAATACTCCCGCCGGAGGCTCCCGACCCCTCTCACACGCGCGTGGCTTAAGTTAATAGCGCTCAGCGTCACATCAGCGATCCTGACAACGGCGCCAATCCCGTCGAACATCCTTGGCGCAGGTATCCTGATCCTCGCACTGGCCAAATCCCGCGTCATCCTTGCGCAATATCTCGACCTTGCGAAATGCCCCGCCTGGCTGCGCGGCTTTACCGTTGTTCTGACAGCCTTCGCCCTGCTGATCTTCGCGCTTTACCTGATCTGAACAAAGAAAGACGCCACCCCTGAAAGAGGCGGCGTTTTTCCAAGCGAGGGGGCGCTTTTGGTTATTGGGCCGCCATCGGCATCCGAGCGATCTGACAACGTTGCCACAAGGCCGACAACGCGCCGACCAGATGGTCGATATCCTTATCCGTATGCACGGGCGAGGGCGTGATCCGCAGGCGCTCGGTGCCTTTTGGAACCGTGGGATAGTTGATCGGCTGGATGTAGATGCCGAACTCTTCCAGCAGCGTGTCCGAGATGAACTTGCATTTCACCGGATCGCCCACCATCACCGGGATGATATGGCTGGGGTTGGGCAGATGCGGGATACCTTCTGCATCCAATCGGGCGCGCACCTGAGCGACGCGGGCTTTTTGCAGATCACGCTCGGTATTCGACTGCTTGAGGTGCCGGATCGAGGCCGCGGCACCTGCGGCAATCGAGGGCGGCAGGGCGGTGGTAAAGATAAAGCCGCTGGCAAAGCTGCGCACGAAGTCGCAGAGCGCGGCGGATGCAGCGATATAGCCTCCGACCACACCAAAGGCCTTACCCAGAGTACCTTCGATCACTGTCAGCCGATCCATCAAACCTTCGCGCTCGGCAATGCCGCCGCCGCGCGGGCCGTAAAGGCCCACGGCGTGGACCTCATCCAGATAAGTCATCGCACCGTATTTGTCGGCCAGATCGCAAATCTCTTTGATCGGGGCGATGTCGCCATCCATCGAATAAACCGACTCGAACGCGATCATCTTCGGCGCACCGGGTTCGGCGGCGGCCAGTTTCGCCTCAAGGTCTTCCAGATCATTGTGCTTCCAGATCACCTTCTGCGCGCGCGAATGACGGATGCCTTCGATCATCGACGCATGATTCAACGCGTCCGAAAATACGATCAGCCCAGGGATTTTCGCGGCCAGAGTACCGAGGGCCGCCCAATTCGAAACATATCCGGAAGTAAAGAGAAGCGCGGCTTCTTTTCCGTGCAGATCGGCCAGTTCAGCCTCTAGCAGCACGTGGTCGTGAGTGGTGCCCGATATGTTTCGCGTGCCCCCGGCCCCTGCGCCGCAGCGGTCCAATGCGTTATGCATTGCGCCGATCACAGATGGGTGCTGACCCATGCCAAGATAGTCGTTGGAACACCAGATACGCACGTCCCGCTGTACCGTACCATCGGTCTGACGCGCGTTCGGGAACGATCCGCAACGGCGTTGCAAGTCGATGAAAACGCGGTAATTTCCTTCTTCCCGCAGATCTTCAAGGCTCTGACTAAAAAAACGCTCGTAGTCCATCTTGCGTGCTCCCCGGATTACTGGCTTGACCTGAGAATAAGGCAGCGCAGAACGGCGGAACATGACAATTGTCAAGTTCAAGCGGTATTATAAGGGTGGTGTAATTGGTCGGGGTTTGGCATAGCCTGATGCAGGGATGGACAGTCCGTGCGTTCGGCGCGGACAGGAAGGAACGGGGGCGTCTTCATGTCTCATGAGGCACAAAAGTCAATCGCGCGTCAGTCGCTGCTGCTGCGCAGCCTGCCGGATCAGCATGTCGAAACGCTGCTCAGCCATGCGATCTGGCGTCAGTATGATCGCGGCGAAACGATCTTTCTGCAGGAAGAAACCGCACAGGCGATTCATGTTGTGCTGGATGGCTGGGTCAAGCTGTTTCGCATGACACCCACAGGGGCCGAAGCGGTGGTCAGCGTCTTCACCCGAGGCGACAGTTTCGGCGAGGCCGTTGCGCTGCGCAACGTACCCTACCCTGTTTCGGCCGAGGCGGTTTCCGCCTGTCAGGTCATGCACATCCCCAGCCCGATCCTGACATCCCTGATGAAAGAGGACCCCGAGATCGGCATATCGATCCTGGCCGCGACCTTCACCCATCTGCATTCACTGGTCGCCCAGCTGGAACAGCTCAAGGCGCAAACCGGCGCGCAAAGGGTGGCTGAATTTCTGCTGGGTCTGTGCAGTCTCGAGGAAGGCGGCTGCGATGTGGAACTGCCGTACGACAAGATGCTGATCGCCGGTCGTCTGGGCATGAAACCCGAAAGCCTGAGCCGCGCGTTTTCGCGGCTCAAGGCCGTGGGTGTCAAAATCAACCGCAACCATGCGGAGATCTCGGACATCACCCTGCTGCGTGACTATGCCGAAAGCGACCCCTCCGAGAATTGGGGACGCTAGCCCGGCAAGCGGAACCTGCCGGGCTGGATAAGACTCAGGCAGTTGCACCTTTGATGCGAAGACCCGTGCCAAGGCTGCCCGCGCACACGCCGACAACGATGGCGATCAAAAGTTCCATCGTTTCGACATTCGCGAATTGCCAACCGGCAAAAACCAGCGTCTCAAGCACGCCGACAATACCGCCCATCGCGGCACCAAGCCACAATTTCCGGGTCATCATCCCCAGGGCCAGACCGAGAATGCCGGGCAGGCTCAGGATATTGCCACCGATGGTTCCAAGTATCTCAAGCATCTTGTGTGCCCCTTAGTTCTTGCTGTCGCTCAGGAAGGTCCGGATATCATCCCCGGACGCAGCGGCGTGTTTCTGCAGGGCGTCACCGTTCGACGCACTCAAGCCTTCGGTCACTTTCTCATAAGTATCCAGATAATCAGGCGGCAGGCTGTGCGCGATCCCCTGGTGGCAATCGATACAGGTCATACCGGTGTCGATTGCACGCTGGTGTTCGGATGCGGCACGGGTTTCCTGAATGGTGAAGTCCATATAGTCAAAGTTGTGACAGTTACGGCACTCACGGCTGTCGGATTCCTTCATCTTTTTCCACACGGCCGAGGCCATGCTCAGGCGGTGATCCTCGTATTTCTCGGGGGTGCTGATGGTGCCTGCCAGTTCATGATAGACGTCTTTGACGGCCATGATCTTGGCTTTGATCTTGTGGTTCCATTCATTGGGCACATGGCAATCCGAACAGATCGCCCGCACGCCCGAATGGTTGTTATAGTGGATCGTTTCGCGATATTCGCCCAGATTGGTTTCCATCGTGTGACACGAAACGCAGAACTCTTCGGTATTGGTCAGTTCCAATGTCCAGTGGAACCCACCCCAGAACAGGATACCACCAAGAAAACCCGCAACCAGCAGAAAACCGGTGCTGAACAGCGCCGCCGGGGTCCAGAACCCGTTCCAGATGCGGCTGATCCAGCCGCGTTTTTCGGGGGAGTCGGCCATATCGGTGCTCCTTTCAGACTTACGTTGGATCAGTTGGAGGGCTGGAAGACGTTGTCGACCAGAGGCGGCGCGTCAACCTGCGGCACGTGGCACTGGTTGCAGAAATACCGGGTGCCGGCAATCTGATCCAATTCGTTACCATCGCGGTCCAGGTAATGCGTCATCGACAGAGTGGGCGCGTTGCGTTCACCGGCCTTGGTCCAGTCATGGCAGGACAGGCATTGATTGGTGCGCACATCGATCTGATACTGGTCGATCTTGTGCGGGATCAGCGGCGGCTGCTGGCGATAGTTTCGCTGAACACGGCCTTCGACATTGCGGTGTATCTGATCCAGCGCGACGGGTTCATCAACTTCCGCACCACGCAAAGTGTTGACATCGGCGGATTGTGCGAGCGCAAGCCCGCACACGAGCAAAGTAGGTATCAGGGCGGTAAGGCCTGTCACGATCGACTTGTTCATCTTGGCACTCCCTTAGATGTGTCTGGCGGCGCGCGCCTCGGGCGCGGCGATGGGATCGGGTGGCGCGACGAGATCCTCGTCGAACCGGTGAGTAAACTTGAAGACGTCAACGGCGCAGATATCGATACAGCGACCGCAGTTTGTGCAGTCCGGCGAAAGGATCAGCGGGGTGCTGTCCACCTTGCCTTTCAACGCCGGAGAGATGACGTGGTTTTCGGGGCAGACTGCATAGCAGTCCATGCAATCGTCACAGGCCGAGCGGTTGGTTGCGCTGACCCGCAGCATCGCTTTGTGGCCGACCAGCCCGTAGAAGGCACCAACCGGGCAGACATGGCCGCACCAGCCGTGGCGAGAAACCAACAGGTCGAACAGAAAGATCGCGATGACCATGGCCCAGACGAAGCCCATGCCAAAGATCAGGCCGCGATGCAGCATCGTGATCGGATTGACCAGTTCCCAGGCGATCACGCCGGTCAGGCCGGATACGATCAGAACGGTGACCATGATCCACAGGCGCGTGCCGCGTTTGGGTTGCCAGCCTTTCTGCAGGCCCAGCTTGCGGTGCAGCCAGTGCGCCCCATCCGTCACCGGGTTGATCGGGCAGACCCAGGAACAATAGACACGACCCCCGATCAGGGCGTAGACGACCAAAACGATGGCCGCGCCGATGGCAGCGGTCAGTTCAGGCCAGTGCCCTGCGATAAGGCTCTGCAGGAAGACAAACGGGTCGGTCAGGGGCAACACACCAAGGGTCAGAGACCCCGCCAACGTGCCTTGCACGATCCAGATCCCGAACCACGGCCCCACAAGGAACAGGGCCAGAAAAAACAGCTGGCTGGCGCGGCGCAGCAGCAGGTATTTGTGGGCCCCAACCCAGCCTTTGACCTGAACGGCTTCTTGTCCCAGCGGCAGATGTGTGCGGGCGGTCATTGCGTCACCCCCGGCAATTTAAAGCTGGGCTCAAATCCGCCCGGCGCGGCCAGATTGTCGGTGCCCGGCCCCGGCAGGCGGTCGGGCAAGTCGATGATGCCTTCAACGACCGGTGCGCCCTTGGCCTCTTTTTCTTCCCAGCCTTTGCGGTAGTGATCCGCGCTGGACCCGCGCGCCAGCCGGGCGGGCAGAACCTTGATCGCGGCCTCGGGCAGAACGCAGCTTTTCTCGCACATGCCGCAGCCGGTGCAGTGATCGGCATGGACAGTCGGTATGAAGATCGCGTGATGGCCCGAACGGGCGTTGTGTTCGGTTTCCAGCGTGATTGCCTCGTCAATGACGGGGCAAACGCGATAGCAGACATCGCAGCGCAGGCCGAGAAAGTTCAGGCAGTTTTCCTGATCCACCAGAACGGCCACGCCCATTTTAGCGTCGTCGATATTGTCCAGTCTCGGGTCCAATGCGCCGGTCGGGCAGGCGGCGACGCAGGGAATATCGTCGCACATCTCACACGGCACATCGCGGGCGGTGAAATAGGGCGTGCCGGTGGCGACCGCATCCACACCCAATTCGGCCAGTTTCAGAGTGTCATAGGGGCAATCACGTGCACACAGACCACAGCGGATACAGGCCGACAGAAAGTCTTGTTCCGGCAAGGCACCGGGGGGTCGCAATGCTTCGGCTGGCAATGCCCGTGCGTCCTGCGCCAGCCAGGCCAACAGGGACCCGGCTGCCACGCAGCCGCCCGCTGCGCGCGCCGAGTCCTGCAGGAACCGGCGCCGCTGCGGCGAGAGGGGAGAGCCAACACCAGACATGGGTCTTACCTTTGCCTTGCCAGCCTTTTACGCGCGCTCGACCTTACAGGCGCATTTCTTGAAGTCGGTCTCTTTCGACAGCGGGCAGGTCGCGTCCAGCGTCAGCTTGTTGGTCAGTTGATGCTCGTCGAAGAAGGGCATGAAGACCAACCCGCGCGGAGCCTTGTTGCGTCCGCGGGTTTCAACCCGGCTGGTCACTTCACCACGGCGGGTCGAGATCACGATCTCTTGCCCGCGTCGCAGACCACGATCACGCGCGTCGTCGGGGTGCATGTAGACCACAGCCGACGGATAAGCGCGGTGCAGTTCCGGCACGCGGCGGGTCATCGACCCGGTGTGCCAGTGTTCCAGCACGCGACCGGTGCACAGCCACAGATCGTATTCCGCATCCGGTTCTTCGGCTGCCGGCTCGTAAGGTGCAAAGATGATGTTCGCTTTGCCGTCCTTCTTGCCATAGAACTTCACCCCCGCCCCTTCGGGCACATAAGGGTCATAGCCTTCGCGGAAACGGTACAGTGTTTCCTTGCCGTCCACGACCGGCCAGCGCAGACCGCGGGCCTGATGGTAAACCTCGAACGGGGCCAGATCGTGCGCGTGGCCGCGCCCGAACTCGGCATATTCCTCGAACAGGCCTTTCTGTACGTAATAGCCAAAGTGTTCGGATTCGTCGTTGTCGAACCCTTCGGCGGTCTCCGACAGCGGGTATTTGTCGACCACGCCGTTGGCGAACAATACGTCATACATGGTCTTGCCGCGATGCTCGGGCATGGTGGCCAGCAACTCTTCGCCCCAGACTTCTTCGACGGTGAAGCGTTTCGAGAACTCCATGACCTGCCAGACGTCCGATTTGGCTTCACCCGGCGCCTTGACCTGCTGGCGCCAGAACTGGGTGCGGCGCTCGGCGTTGCCATAGGCGCCTTCCTTCTCGACCCACATGGCCGTGGGCAGGATCAGGTCCGCCGACAGCGCGGTCACGGTCGGATACGGATCCGAAACGGTGATGAAGTTCTCGGGGTTGCGGTAACCGGGATAACCTTCCTCGTTGATGTTCGGTGCGGCTTGCATGTTGTTGGTGCATTGTACCCAATACGCGTTCAAATCACCGTCTTTCAGCTTGCGGTGATGCAAAACCGCATGGAAGCCGGGTTTGGGCGGAATGGTCCCTGCCGGGACGTTCCAGGCGGTCTCGCAAATCTCGCGGTGCTTGTCGTTCATCACCACCATGTCGGCGGGCAGACGGTGGGCAAAGGTGCCGACCTCGCGCGCCGTACCACAGGCCGAGGGCTGACCGGTCAGCGAGAAGGGTGAGTTGCCGGGTTCCGAGATCTTACCGACCAGCAGGTGCACGTTATACATCAGCGAGTTCACCCAGGAACCGCGTGTGTGCTGGTTGAAGCCCATGGTCCACAGGCTCATGACCTTGCGATTGGGATCGGCATATTGCTGGGCCAGACGCTCCAGCTTGTCAGCCGGAACACCGGACAGTTCCGCTGTATATTCCAGCGTGTATTTCGAAACCGCCTCGGCATATTCCTCGAAACTGATGGGTTCCATCTTGCCGACATTGGGGTTCTCGGCCTCTTGCTGCAGCGGGTGATTATCGCGCAGGCCATAGCCAATATCGGTGGCGGTTTTGGTGATATTTACGTGGTTCTTGACGAACTCTTCATTCACCGCGCCATTCTGGATGATGTAATTGGCGATATAGTTCAGGATCGCCAAATCGGTCTGCGGCGTGAAGACCATGCCGTTATCGGCCAATTCGAACGAGCGGTGCTCATAGGTGGACAGCACGTGCACCTCGCAGCCCGGTTTGGTCAGGCGCGTATCGGTCAGGCGCGACCACAGGATCGGGTGCATTTCCGCCATGTTCGAGCCCCACAACACGAAAGTATCCGCGTGTTCAAGGTCGTCATAGCAGCCCATCGGCTCGTCAATGCCAAAGGTGCGGATAAAGCCCACCACAGCCGAGGCCATGCAGTGCCGCGCGTTGGGATCGATGTTGTTAGACCGGAACCCCGCCTTCATCATCTTGGCGGCGGCGTAGCCTTCCCAAACGGTCCACTGGCCCGAGCCGAACATACCGATGCTGGTCGGGCCTTTCTTGGCCAGCGCTTCTTTCCACTTGGCGGCCATGACGTCAAAGGCTTCGTCCCAGGAAACAGGCTCAAATTCACCGTTTTTGTCGTATTCGCCGTTGGTCTTGCGCAGCATCGGCATGGTCAGGCGGTCCTTGCCGTACATGATCTTGGACAGGAAATAGCCCTTGATGCAGTTCAGGCCCCGGTTGACCGGTGCGTCCGGGTCGCCCTGAGTGGCGACCACACGGCCTTCCTTGGTGCCGATCAGAACCGAGCACCCGGTGCCGCAGAACCGACACGCGGCCTTATCCCAGCGAATGTCGGGATTTCCGACCTGTGCGCTGGCCTGCCCGGTTGCAAGCGGCAAACCGGCGGCCGAGGCAGTCGCGGCGGCGGCGGTTGATTTCAAAAAGGTCCGACGGGATTCAGAGATGGTCATGACATGGGTCTCCGGCTTTATGTCTGGCGGGAAGCATCAAGATGCGGACGAGTTTCCGCGAGGTCTTCGAAATGGTGATAGGTGAGCGACAGCGAGATCACGCCTGGGATCTGGTGCAAATCCATGATCGTCTCGGACGCCAGTTTTTCCGGCGTATCCTCGACCACGACAACAAGGCGGCCATCCTCGGCCGCCGCGTGAACTTCGGCCCCGTTCACCCGCGCAATTGTATCCTGCGCGCTTTGGGTGGTCTCTGGGGTGACATGTACGAGGCATCCACAGATGTTCATAAGGCAACCTCCGGTGCGGGTGGGGTGTGGCGTTCAAAGCTGACGGATCCGGCAGGGCAGGCGCTGGCGCAAGCACCGCATCCGGTGCAGCTGTCGGTATCGAACGTCGGTTCAGCCCGACCTCCCTTCTTCAGCTTGAAACGGATCGCACCATGGTCGCAGACGTCCTGACACATCCGGCAACTTACGCCGTTCATGGACAGGCACGACGTCGATACTTTCGCCCGCCACGGCCAATCGGCCACATGTTCGGGGTCCAGCGCTCCGGTGGGACAGGCGGTGGCGCAATCGCCACAAAAGGTACAGGTTCCGGCATTCAGTTGAACAACTGGCCACCCGTGCGAATCGAATGTGATGATTTCTTCCGGACAGGCTTCGACGCATTCGTCGCATTGCGTGCACAGATCAAGGAATTCGACCTCATCTGCACCGGGCGGACGGATAGATGTCCGATCATTACGCAGCACCTTTCCCTTCAGAAAGGCGCGGCGGCTGGCTAACTTATTCATTCGCTCGCGACCTTTACGACAAGAGCAGGGGTTGGGCCTGCTCTGTCAGCCTTGTAGCGAGTCGCAAGTGACCGGAAATTGACTTAAGTCATTTCGAGAAATGTTTATTTTTTAGGCACTTTAAAAAACATGACAGAAAAATACATGAATTCAAATGCATGAGTGTGAGTCGTTCTTGAGTCGCGAGCCCCGATCCTTAGGCGCGTTTCTCACTGATCGAAGATACACCCAGAACCGACAGCACCTTGGCTTCGATCTGTTCAGCGTTCATACCGGCCACCGCATACATGTCCGCAGGATTAGCCTGGTCAATGAAGATATCCGGCAGAACCATGGACCGATACTTGAGCCCCTGATCAAACACGCCCTCATCCGCCAACAGCTGCGCGACATGGCTGCCGAAACCGCCCACGGCCCCTTCTTCTATGGTGATCAGGGCCTCATGCTGTGCGGACAGATCCAGAATAAGTTCCTTGTCTAATGGCTTGGCAAACCGGGCATCCGCTATGGTGGGCGTAATACCCTTGGCCGACAAAGCTTCAGAGGCTTTCTGAACTTCGGCCAGCCGTGTTCCGAATGACAGCAGGGCAACCCGCGCGCCTGTCTGGATGATCCGTCCCTTGCCGATCTCAAGCACGTCGCCCCGTTCCGGCAAGTCAACGCCGACGCCCTCGCCCCGCGGATAGCGGAAGGCGATTGGGCCATCGTTGTGGGCCACAGCAGTGGCAACCATATGCATCAGTTCAGCCTCATCCGCAGCGGCCATAACAACCATGCCGGGCAGGTTGGCCAGATAGGCGATGTCGAACGAGCCCGCATGGGTTGCACCATCTGCGCCCACCAGCCCCGCACGGTCGATGGCAAAGCGCACCGGCAGGCGCTGGATCGCCACATCATGCACCACCTGATCGTAGCCACGCTGAAGGAAGGTCGAATACATCGCGCAGAACGGCTTCATCCCACCGGCCGCAAGTGCTGCCGAGAAGGTCACCCCGTGCTGTTCCGCGATCGCCACATCGAAACAGCGCGACGGATAGCGCTCGGCAAACAGGTTCAACCCGGTGCCATCTGGCATCGCGGCGGTCACGGCGACGATCTTGTCATCCCGCGCGGCTTCTTCGACCAGGGTCTTGCCAAAGACCGAAGTATAAGAGGGCGCATTCGACGGTGCTTTCTTCTGCTCACCCGTCACCACATCGAACTTGGCGGTCGCATGACCCTTGTCGCGGGCCTGCTCGGCGGGGGCGTAGCCCTTGCCCTTCTTGGTCAGCACATGGATCAGGATCGGCCCCGTCGCCCGCGCCTTGACGGTGCGCAGAACCGGCAGCAACTGGTCCATATCATGCCCGTCGATGGGGCCGAGATAGGAAAAACCCAACTCTTCGAACAGCGTCCCGCCCACGGCCATGCCTTTCAGCATCTCCTTGGCGCGCTTGGCGCCTTCTCGGAAGGGCTCTGGCAGCAGCGAAACCGCGCCTTTGGCGGCAGCTTTCAGGTCGTGAAACGGTTCCTCGGCATAGATGCGCGACAGGTAGTTTGACAGGGCCCCCACAGGCGGCGCAATGCTCATCTCGTTGTCATTCAGGATGACGATCAGGCGCTTCTTCAGGTGGCCTGCGTTGTTCATCGCCTCAAAGGCCATGCCTGCGGACATCGAGCCATCGCCAATGACGGCAATCGCATCGCCCAGCCCCTCGGGCGTCACACCGCCCAGATCGCGCGCCACGGCAAACCCCAGCGCGGCACTGATCGAGGTGCTGGAATGGGCCGCGCCAAACGGGTCATACGGGCTTTCGCTGCGTTTGGTGAAACCGCTCAGCCCGTCCTTCATGCGCAGGGTGCGAATACGGTCGCGCCTTTCCGTCAGGATTTTATGCGGATAGCACTGGTGGCCCACATCCCAGATGATCTTGTCGCGCGGCGTATCGAACACCGCATGCAGCGCCGTGGTCAGTTCCACTACACCCAGCCCCGCCCCAAGGTGCCCGCCAGTGACGGACACGGCCGAGATCGTTTCAGCCCGCAATTCCTGCGCTACCTGATGCAACTGCGCGTCCGAAAACTGCTTGAGGTCCGCAGGGCGGTTCACAAGGTCCAGCAGAGGCGTATTCGGGCGGTCAGACATTTGGCAATCCTGGCTTAGCTGTCCCGGGCAATAACGAAGCGGGCAGCCTGCTTCAAGGTTTCTGCCTTCGGCCCGTACCCATCAAGCGCTGCGCAAGCCTGTTCGACCAGTTCGGCTGCGCGGGACTTGGCGGCATCCAGACCTAGCAGCGAGACAAAGGTTGCCTTGCCCGCATCGGCATCTTTCTGCAGTCGCTTTCCGGCCTTTTCGGCATCCCCCTCGACATCAAGAATGTCATCGGCGATCTGAAAAGCAAGGCCAAGCGCTTGGGCATATTGGCGCAAGGGGGTCGGGTCGGCCTGCGCCAGACGCGCCCCAGCGCACGCTGACCATTCAATAAGGGCTCCGGTCTTTCCCGCCTGTAAGCGCGTAATCTGATCCAATGTCAGCGGGTCTGACGTCTCCGCCGCGATGTCAAGGGCTTGACCCAATACCATCCCCTGCGCACCGCTTGCTTTCGCCAGTGTTAGGGTCAAATCGGCGCGGATTTCGGCATGACCAACTTCGGGTTGGGCGCATAGCTCAAAGGCCAATGTCTGCAGCGCATCCCCGGCCAGAACGGCCGTCCCGTCATCCCATTTCACATGAACCGTGGGGCGACCGCGCCGCAGGTCATCATCATCCATGCAAGGCAGATCGTCATGAACCAGCGAATAGGCGTGCAGCGCTTCTATGGCGGTGGCAGGCCAGATCGCTCGGGTTTCATCGACCCCATGCAACCGCGCACTCTCGAGCACCAGAAACCCGCGCAGACGTTTGCCGCCCTCGGTGGCGTAGGCCATGGCCCGGGTCACGTCCAGATCGTCCAGCCCCCCCAGAACCAGATCGAAATGGCCCTGAATCCGCGCCGCGTCCTGCGCCAGCCTTTCACGAAACATTTACTGACCTTCGACAGGCGTCGTCCCGGTGGGCTGACCATCCGCGTTCAGCGTGATCGCGGCCACCTTTTCCTCGGCGCGCTTCAACTCGTCCTCGCAGCGTTTCTTCAACGCCGCTCCGCGCTCATACAGCGCAATGGACTGGTCCAGCGCCACATCCCCGCGTTCCAGCTGGCCCACGACGGCCTCAAGCTCTTTCATCGCCTGTTCAAACGTCATCTGTTCGACTGGAGTATCGGTCATCGTGCTGCCTTTATCAGTTCTTCCACATGGGCGCGTGTCGCCTCGGCCAATGCGTTCAGATCATACCCGCCTTCCAGAGTCGAGACGATACGCCCCCCACAAACCTCAGCGGCGATCTTGCACAACTCGGCGGTGATCCAGGCAAAATCCCCCGTGGACCAGTTGAGATTGGCCAGCGGATCATCCTGATGCGCATCGAACCCGGCAGAGATGATGATCAGTTCCGGCTTGAACGCGCGTAGACGCGGAAAGGCCTGCGCCTCATAGGCCGCGCGCATTTCCGAGCCGCCGGTGCCGGGGGCCAGCGGCATGTTCACCACCGTTTCAAACGCGCCCGTCTCATCCGCGCGGCCTGTGCCGGGCCACAGCGGCATCTGCTGGCTGGTGATCACCAGCGCCCGCCGCTCGTCCCACAACAGGTCCTGCGTGCCATTGCCGTGATGCACATCGAAATCCACCACAGCGACACGGCTCAGCCCGTGATGATCCAGCGCATGCTTAGCCGCCAGCGCCGCATTGCCGAACAGGCAAAACCCCATTGCCGTCTCGGATTCCGCATGATGCCCCGGTGGACGAATGGCGCAGAACGCATTCCCGACCTCTCCGCCTAAGACCAGATCGACCGCCCGCACCGCCGCCCCTGCCGCGCGATAGGCCGCATCGACCGATCCCGGCGACAAAAACGTATCCCCATCGATCTGAGCAAACCCCTCAACTGGTCTGCTGCGTCGAATTTCGTCGATATGACTCTGCGGATGCACCCGCAACAGATCGTCATCGGCCACCATCGGAGCCGTGCGTCGATCCAACTCCAAAGGCTCTAACGCGCGCAAAACATGCTCCAACCGCGCCACCCGCTCCGGGTGTCCGTCCGGCGTAACGTGGCCCAAACAATCGGCATGAGTCAAAAGCGCAGTCGTCATCGGGATCCCATCTTCATCTGGCTAAAAATATCCTCGCCGAAGGCAAAAAACCGCCGCGCAGCGGCTAAATCAATCCGGCGCCAGCATATACCCGGCGCCGCGCACGGTCTGCAGATAGCGCGGCTGTTTCGGGTCCTGCTCGATCTTGCGCCGCAGCCGCGTGATCTGCACATCCACGGCCCGTTCCTGCGCCTGGCCCTTGTCGCGGCCCAGATCTTCAACCAGTTTGGCCCGGCTGATCGGCTCGCCCGGCTGCGCCGAAAAAATCTTCATCAGCTGGCTTTCGGTGGCGGTCAGGCGCACTGGGTCCTCGCCCTGCCACATCTCTCCGCGTTCGATATCGTACCGGATCGGGCCGAGGTTCAATATCTTCGCAACCGTATCTTGCGCAGGCGTCTCCGGCATACGCCGCAGAATGGCGTTGATCCGCAGCAAAAGCTCTTTCGGTTCAAACGGTTTGGCCAGATAGTCATCCGCTCCGGCTTCAAGCCCTGCGATACGATGCTCGGTCTCGCCACGTGCGGTCAAAAGCAGGATCGGGGTCGCATTTGTTTCCCGCAACGCCTTGGTCAGGCTCACGCCATCCTCACCCGGCATCATGACATCCAGCACAATCATGTCGAAATCCAACCCCGACAAGACGCGCCTGGCATGAGACGCATCGCGCGCTGATGTGACAAGAAACCCGTTGCGCATCAGGAATTTCTTGAGCAAATCCCGAATACGCTCGTCATCATCCACGATCAGAAGGTGGGCATCCATATCACTCATGAGGTGGTATCCCGCAATTTCTTGTAGGCATGACGCATATCAGCATCCATCATTGCTTCAAGTACTTTACGAAATCCCGAAACCGCCTCGGGACCCGCATCCTTATACGCCGCGCGCATCCGAACGCGCTGCGCTTCGGACAATGTGGCCTCTAGCGCACGACCCTCTTCTGTCAGAAATAGATGTCTTTCCCGTTTGTCCACTGTCCCCACACGACTTTGAACCAAACCGTCCTCGATCAAGGTTCGCAACACCCGGTTCAGGGACTGTTTGGTCACACCTAATATGGCCAACAGGTTGTTCACAGTGGTTCCCGGTGCCCGATTGATAAAGTGGATCGCCCGGTGATGCGCTCGCCCATAGGCCATGTCCGACAGTATGCGGTCCGGATCGGCGGTAAATCCGCGATAGGCAAAAAACATTGCCTCGATGCCCTGCCGCAGCTGTTCATCTGTCAGAAACAACAGACTTTCTCCGCCAAAAACCTGGGCGGGGCGGATATCCGACATATCGTGCCTCATTCGTTACTCATTTCCGAGTTTATGTCAGCGTTATTGACATTCCAAGGGCAGACAGGTATCGAACCGCAGTTTTTGCGCAATTTTGTCGCCGGATCAGACCGGTCAGGCGCAACATTCGAACTCATCAACCCAAGGCAGGAGGTTTCGCATGGCGGGGTATGACGATCGTGACGGTGTCATCTGGTTGGATGGCAAACTGGTGCCTTGGCGCGAGGCCAATGTGCACATCCTGACCCATGCGATGCACTACGCGTCTTCGGTATTTGAAGGCGAACGGGCCTATAATGGCAAGATCTTCAAAAGCCGCGCTCATTCCGAGCGCCTGATTGCCTCGGCCGAGGCGCTGGATATGCCGATGCCGTATACGGTGGACGATATCGAGGCCGCCAAGGAAGAAGCCCTGAACGCCAGCGGCCTGCAAGACGCCTATGTGCGCGTTCTGGTGTGGCGGGGGTCGGGCGACGATATGGGTGTGGCGTCGGCCAAGAATCCGGTGCGGATGGCTGTGGCTGTCTGGCCATGGGGCGCTTATTATGGCGACGCCAAAATGCAGGGCGCCAAGCTGGACATCGCGGAATGGAAACGCCCCAGCCCCGAAACGATCCCGGTTCACGCCAAGGCGGCAGGTCTTTACATGATCTGCACCATTTCAAAGCACAAGGCCGAGGCCAAGGGCTGCTCGGACGCGCTGTTCATGGATTGGCGCGGTTACGTGGCCGAGGCCACCGGTGCCAATGTCTTTTTCGTCAAGGACGGCGAAGTCCACACGCCGCTGGCCGATTGCTTTCTGAATGGCATCACCCGCCAGACTGTCATCCAGATGCTGAAAGACAAGGGCATCACTGTGCATGAGCGCCGGATCAAGCCCGAAGAAATGGCTGATTTCGAACAGTGCTGGCTGACAGGTACCGCCGCCGAGGTCACTCCGGTCGGACAGATCGGCGACTACACGTTCGAGGTTGGCGATCTGACGCGCGAAATCGCTGCGGATTACGAGGCGCTGGTCCGCGCCTGAAGCCCCAAAACGTCGCAATCAAGAACCCTCGCAGAATTGCGGGGGTTTTTCTTGTCCTAACGTGCGAGAATTCTTGCTGATCGTTCAGCATACTGGACGTCTGCGCGTATTGGTGTAGCTTACACACATGTTAGATCTGCTCAGCGATATCCTCACCCGCCTGTCCCTGCGGGGAACGTTCTATTTCAGAACCTCGTTCACGCCGCCATTCGGCATACAGGTTCCCGCCTTTGAAAACGTCGCGCGATTTCACTTTGTGCAGCGCGGGGAATTGAAGGTACATGTCTCTAACACAGGCGAAACGCTGCGTTTGAAACAGGGCGATCTTGTATTGATCCCGCATGGATTAGCTCACGCTCTGTTGTGCAACGAAGTCAAACCACTGGACGCGCTGCCTCTGGAACAGGTGCTGGATGATGCGGGTTACAAAGGCGATGGCGTTCTGGTGTATGGCGGGGAAGACAAAAGCCGCGACACGCAGCTGATCTGCGGGCATTTCTCGTTTACCGGGCCGCCGGGGCGTCAGGGCACGGGTCATATGCTGATTGACCGCCTGCCGCCCTATATCCTGATCGAAAACTACGGTGAAGAGGCCGGGGCCTGGATCGAATCCACCCTGCGCATGATCGGATCCGAGGTTAACGGTGCCCGGATCGGTGGTGACCTGATCGCCCTGAAACTGTCCGAGGTGCTGTTTGCGCAGGCGATCCGTGCCCATCTGGAGCATCAAAGCCCAAGCGAATCCGCTCTTGCGGGGTTTGCCGATCAGCGGGTCTCGCGTGCGCTGACTGCATTCCATCAGGCCCCGGCGCAGGACTGGAGTGTCGAACTGCTGGCGCGAGAAGCCGGCATGTCCCGCACTGCCTTTGCCCAGCTCTTTGCGGAAAAGATGGGAACGACACCGATGCAGTATCTGACTGACTGGCGGATGCAGATCGCATGTCATGGCCTGACCGAAAGTCGCTGGAATGTGGCCGACGCCGCCGCCGAGGTCGGATATGCGTCCGAGGCCGCTTTTTCGCGTGTGTTCAAAAAACAGGTTGGCCTGTCTCCCGCAGCTTACCGCGCGATGCACTAAAGCCCCGCTATTTTGAACGATCTGCAATTCATCGCGAACGATCCGGGCTGATACGTTCGGTTTCCGTCCCCTATCTTAGCAATATGCCAAGCAAGGAAAGGAGCCTTCATGTCCGCCCGTTTCGTCACCCGCAATATTCACGCCTATCTTGACTATCCCGTTGCCATCGCGCTGATGACCCTGCCCTTTATTTTGGGTCTGGGCCAATCCAACCCGCTGGCACTTTGGCTGTCCGTCGTCACCGGCGTCGCGGCCTTTGTGCTAACCGTTCTGACGGACCATCATCTGGGGATTTGGCGCGTCCTGCCTTACAAGCTCCACCTGACGGTCGACCTTCTGGTCGGTTTGACGTTCCTGGCCGCGCCCAGCCTGCTTGGGTTTACCGGTCTGGATGCCGCCTTTTACTGGGTCAATGGCGCAGCCGTGGTCATTGTCATCGCCCTCAGCGCCCCCGAACAAACTGCGGCAGCCTAGACTGCGCGCCACTCTGTCTGTCCCGCGAGAGCACACAAAGGATGCCCCGGTCATGGCCGGGGCATTTTCGTCTCTATTACTTAGAAATCAACACCACGCTGCGCTTTTATCCCAGCCTGGAACGGGTGCTTTTCTTCGGTCATTTCCGTGACCAGATCGGCATAATCACGCAAGGCCTGCGGCGCATCGCGGCCAGTCAGAAACACGCTGGTTTTGCCCGATCGCTCGTTCAACCCGTCGATCACCTGATCCACAGACAGGTATTCATATCGCAAGGCAATATTGATCTCATCCAGCACCACAAGGTCGTAATCTCCGCTGTGCATCAGCGCCCGTGCCTTGTCGAAAGCAGCATTGGCGGCGGCAATGTCGCGCTCGCGGTCCTGCGTATCCCAGGTAAAACCTTCGCCCATCGTGTGCCAGGTGACCAGATCACGTTCCTCGAAGAACCGCCGCTCGCCCGTCTTCCATTTGCCTTTGATGAATTGTACCACAGCGACCTTCTGACCCCAGCCCAGCGCCCGGATCACCACGCCAAACGCAGCCGATGACTTGCCCTTACCCTTGCCCGTATTGATCAGCACAAGGCCCCGATCGGGATTGACTGCCTCGGACACTTTCTTGCGGTGCTGGGCTTGCACCTTCTGCATCTTTTCCTTGTGATCTTGTGCGTCGCTCATGTGGGGAACCTTTTTTCGATGTTGCGCCCAACCTAAGCGAAGTTTGCCAAAGGTAAAGGTCAGGCTTTGGGGTCCGTGACCGAACGCGCCTTTCCACGTTCCAGCCCCAGTTGATGTTCGCGCAGAATGACCAGTACATTGCCTGCAATAACCAGTGTCGCCCCGCCCAGCATCACCAGGGTCGGCAATTCGTCGAACCAGATATAGCCAATGACAATCGCAAACAGCATGGTCGTGTAATCATAGGGTGCCAGCATCGAGGCCTGCCCGAACCGGTAAGACGAGGTCACCAGAATCTGCGCGACACCGCCAATCAGACCCATTGCGATGAGTATCAGAGCCTGATTCCAGGTGGGCAGGGTCCATCCCCAGAAGGCGGTCAACGCCGATAGCCCTGTTGCGATAAGCGAGAAATAAAACACAATGGCCGCCGGATGATCCACCTGTACGAGCTGTCGGATATGAATCTGCACAAACGCGCGCGCGATGGTAGCCGCCAAAACGCAAAGCGCCCCCACGGTGGCTGCGAGTTCCATGTTGTTGCCACCAAGGCGCGGCCAGATCATGATCAGAACCCCCAGCAAACCGATCGCCACCGCGCCGATGCGGATCATACGGATGCGTTCACCCAGCATGAATGCGGCGAGAATCAAGGTAAAGATCGGGGTCGCATAGCCGATGGCCGTCACTTCGGGCAAAGGCAGCAGGCTGAGGCCGGTAAAGGTCAGTCCCATGGCCGAAGTGCCCAGCACTCCACGCCAGAAATGTCCCATAGGTTTTTTGACGACAAAGCCCTGCGCCAGCTCTCGGCGCCAGATCAGCCAGCCGATGATGACCGGTATGGCAAAGAGCGAGCGGAAGAACACCATCTCGCCGGGCGGGAAATCCTCGGACAGCGCTTTGACCAGCGCCGCCATCGAGGTGAATAACACCAGCGCACTCAGTTTCAGACCCACGGCGAGCATGGGTCGATGCGATGTTAAGGATTGAGCCATTGCGCCTTTATCTGCGCCTTTGCGGTTCAAAGATCAACGAAAGTATTGTACCAATCAGGCATTCTTCCAGCACGCTGGCAAGGGACGGCCGATCTCATCGGCCAGCTCCTCGAGGTACTGAATCAAACAAGCGAGCCGCCGTCGCGCCAAAACCCGACCCGGCTCAGTCAACATGCCATCGGGCAAGTTCAGAAGCTTGACCTTCCAGTGATCAACCGAAAATCGCAAATCATCCAGAGGTCGGTTTTCCGCAAATGGGTCGGTCGGATCATACAGCACACGACCCAGTGCGCCGCTGACCATGAAAGTTCGCGCAATGCCAACTGCGCCCAGCGCATCCAGGCGATCGGCATCGCGCAGAATACAGGCCTCGCGCGTTTCCGGAGGAATATTGGCCGAAAAACTGTGGACCGCAATCGCATGTTGCGTGGCGGCAATGCGGGCAGAGGAAAACCCAATCTGCCTCAGAATAGGCTCTGATTGTTCGGCAGATCGACGCGATGCGAACTGTCGCTGAAGGTCATCTTTGGGCAGATTCACCAGATCGTGCAGATAGCAGGCCGCCAACAGCACCTGCATGTCCGTCTGGTTATCTGAAATGGCTTGAGCGTTGCGCCAGACCCTGTCCAGATGCGCCAAATCATGAGCCGGGTCGGTCTTCATGCGTTCCGCGACAGCGGCGCGCAGTCGGCTGCGCAGATCAGCCAATCTGCCCCCGATTCTCGCCGATCTGGCCGCGATGCAGCAGCAAGTGATCAAGAATCACGCAAGCCATCATCGCCTCGCCCACCGGCACGGCGCGGATGCCGACGCATGGGTCGTGGCGACCTTTGGTGATGATCTCGGTCTCTTCGCCCGATTTGGTGATGGTTTTGCGGGTGGTCAGGATCGATGAGGTAGGTTTCACCGCAAAGCGCACCACGATGTCCTGCCCGGTCGAGATGCCGCCCAGAATACCGCCTGCATGGTTCGAGCTGTATTGGGGGCCGTTCTGGCCCATGAAAATCTCATCCGCATTGGCCTCGCCGGTCAGTTCGGCGGCTGCCATACCCTCGCCGATCTCGACGCCTTTGACGGCGTTGATCGACATCATCGCAGCAGCCAGATCCGTGTCTAACTTGGCGTAAATCGGCGCGCCCAGCCCGGCGGGAACGCCGCGCGCCACAACCTCGACCACAGCGCCGACCGAGTTGCCGGATTTGCGCAGGTCATCGAGATAGGTCGCCCAGTCTTCGGCGGCCTGCGTGTCAGGTGTCCAGAATGGGTTCTGGTCTATCTGGGACCAGTCGAAATTGGCGCGGTCGATCTTGCGAGGTCCGATCTGCGTCATGTAGCCGGTGATCTGCACATTCGGCGCGATTTGTTTGATGGCCTCGCGCGCCAGCCCTCCGGCGGCCACGCGGGATGCGGTTTCACGGGCCGAGCTACGCCCGCCGCCGCGATAGTCGCGGATACCGTATTTCTGCCAATAGGTGATATCCGCGTGGCCCGGGCGGAACTTGTCCATGATATCACCATAGTCTTTCGAGCGCTGATCGGTGTTTTCGATCATCAGCTGGACCGGGGTTCCGGTGGTCTGGCCTTCGAACACACCGGACAGGATTTTCACCTGATCGGGCTCGCGTCGCTGGGTGGTGAACTTGTTCTGCCCCGGTTTGCGCTTGTCCAGCCAGTGCTGGATCATCGCTTCGTCGATGCTGACGCCCGGCGGACAGCCATCGACCGTCGCGCCCAAGGCGGGTCCATGGCTTTCGCCCCAGGTGGTAACGCGGAAGAGATGTCCGAAACTGTTCATCGACATAGGGCGTGCTCCTTTGAGGGTCGTGATTAGCGGGGAGTGCCTTTGGCCTCAAGCGGATTTGCGGCTGGATGGGTCAGGAGCGCTGCCCGGTGGGCAGCGCGATTGAGTATTTTTGAAAAGATGAAGATCAGGCGGCGGCAGCAAGCTTTGATCGGGTTGTCGTGATGCTGAGTGCTGCCTGGGCGGCCTCGCGCCCCTTTTCGACGAAGTGCGCGCGGTAGATGGCGTTGTGGTGGTCGGTTTCCTGATACTGGTGCGGGGTCAGCGAAACCGAGAGGACCGGGACGCCAGTATCGAGACCGGCGCGCATCAGGCCGTCCACCACGGCCTGGGCGACGAAATCGTGGCGGTAGATGCCGCCATCGACAACAAAGGCAGCGCAGGCGATTGCGGCGTATCGCCCTGTCTGGGCCAGATCGCGGGCCAGCAACGGCATCTCGAAGGCACCGGGGACGTCGAAAACATCGACCTGGTCGGCCGGAATGCGTTCAAGGAACCCATCCAGAGCGCGGTCGACGATATCTGCATGCCAGTTGGCTTTGATGAAAGCATAGCGGGTGTGTGTCATGGTGATCTCCTTTCAGTTTGGTGGCCTGCTGGCGGTCGCGAAAACCGGTTCCCACTTTTCGCTGCCAGCCCGGCATGACACGTCACCCAAGGCGATCACGGACAGACGCGCCGCTGTGCGACACGCTGCACGTTCTCTTTCATCCGGACTATGACCGTCGGCTCTGGCCTCTCACCAGATCTGCTGTCACCCCGGAGGATCCGGGGCCGCTCGCGGGCTTACGGGTCGCAGCCCGCATACCGCCGGTGGGGAATTTCGCCCCGCCCTGAGAACGAGGCGGAGCTTGCCAAGCGCGCATCGGTTCTGCAAGAGAATTCGGCAGGAGGATCGCCATGCACCCCAACCCCGCCTTTCGGACCGAGACCGCAGCACAGAATGCCGTCTTTGCGCGTGACCGTGCCTTTGGCGCGTTGGCGGTGTCCACTGATGCAGCGCCGCTGATAAGCCATGTTCCGTTTCTGCTGAACGAGGATGCCTCCCTGGCCGAATTGCATCTGGTTCGGTCAAATCCGATCGTTCGCGCGCTAAAGATGCCGGTTGCGGCACGCATCGCGGTTTCGGGGCCTGACGGGTATGTCTCGCCCGATTGGTATGGGGTCGACGACCAGGTGCCCACATGGAATTACGTGGCGGTGCACCTGACGGGTCAGCTTGAACTTTGCCCACCCGAAGAGTTGCGGGGTATGCTGGACCGGCAAACAGCGTTTTTCGAGGATCGGTTGCTGCCGAAACCCCCGTGGCTGGCGTCGAAGATGTCTGACGAGGTGCTGGGACGGTTCTTGCGGATGATCGTGCCCTGCCGCTTGCATATCAGCGATATCGAGGGCACCTGGAAACTAAACCAGAACAAGCCGGACGATGTGCGGCAGCGTGCAGCCGACCGGATCGCAGATGACAGTTTCGGCCATGAGTTGAAGACATTGCGGGGTCTGATGCGTGGCGCGTAGCGGGTTTTGTTTTGCTCTGCCTGCTGTACTCTGCGCGTCAGGCAAGGAGACCTGATATGAACCTTTATCACAGCCCGACCTCACCATATGTGCGTAAGGTCATGGTTCTGCTGCACGAGACCAACCAGCTTGAAGATGTTGAGGTGCAGGGCGTGGCCAGTACTCCCGTCGCCCCCGCCGAGGCACTGATCGGCAAGGCGCCATTGACCAAGGTTCCGGCGCTGGAGCGCTCCGACGGGCCCACATTGTTCGACAGCCGCGTGATCTGCGCTTTCATGGATGCCCGGGCGCAGACGGGCTTTTACCCGGAGGGGGCTCGGCGCTGGGATGTGCTGACGCTTGAAGCGCTGGCCGACGGTATTCTGGATGCGGCGCTGCTGATGACATATGAGAGCCGGTTGCGCCCCGAAGAGATGCAGTGGACTGCATGGGTCGACGCTCAATGGCTTAAGATCGAACGTGCTTGCACGGCACTGAACCAGCGTTGGCTGGCGCATCTTTCAGGCCCGCTGGATATGGGGCAGATCGCGGTGGGGTGCGCGCTGGGGTACCTCGATCTGCGCCATGACGCGCGAGGCTGGCGTAAAGGCAATGATGCGCTGGCGGCATGGTATGCCACGTTCAGCGCACGGCCCAGCATGGTGGCGACGCGTCCACCGGTCTGATCGCACGGGTAAGGCCGGGGCTGAACGGCCCCGGCCTTTAGATACGCTCAGGGGGCGCTGAAAGTAACGAGATAGGCAGCAATATCTTCTGCGCCTTTCTTCAGTTTGACGCTCATATTTGGACGAGCGGTGTCATCGCCAAGATAATCCTGAATAAAACCGATCGGGTCTTTGGAATAGGCCGCGATGTTTTCTTCGGTCCAGACCAAACCCTCCTGACCGGCGCGGATCATGTCATCCGTGAACATTCCGATGGGCAGGCGTTCGCTGCCATTCAGATAATCGTTCTCAGATCCCGCGATACGGCCGACCACGCCGTAGAGATTCGGCCCGGTTATGCCGCCTTTGACCAGAACCTCGCCATCTTTGATGATCGCGTGGCACGAAGAACAGCGATTGTAGAGCTTTTCGCCCCGGATCGGGTCTCCGGCGGCCAGTGCGTGGGGTGCGGTGGCAAGTGTAAGCAGCGTTGCGATGGCTGTGATCTTTGACATGGCTCTTCTCGCGATTGATGGGTGAATTGATTGCTGCGTATGGTCACTCTCGTAAAAAGTGCAATTGAAATCTGCCCCGACGGCCCGGTTTAAAAATATCTATTTCTGAGGCGTAATTTACCAGCGCCGGATTCGCGCCAAGCGTGAAATTCTGACGACGATTTCAGGGCGATTTTCCGGTGACATCCGGTCATATCCAAGGCGGATGCCGCCTGTGTGGAGCGGGCAACCTGTCCTTATCAGCACCGGCGAATCATCCACTGTCTGATTCGGGGTTCGACCGCATCCATTCGCACAAAATGACGCCGGAACTTGAATTTTCGCCTCTGCGTAGTGACATGAATGCCCAGATGCGGCGTAGTGCGCGCCTATGACCGCTGGACGAACCGTTTTCTCCCGGATAGATAGCCGCGATGAGACGCCGCTTTGATGCGGTGCTGATGCATGTTTGCCCGAAACTCGGGCGCTGGTAATCGGAGAAAACCTCGTGTCCCACGCAGAAGACCACGAAGGCAACCGCAGAGATTTCCTCTACTACGTCGCTGGCGGCGCAGGTGTCGTTGCGACGGGGGCAGCCGTTTGGCCCCTGGTGAACCAAATGAACCCATCCGCAGACGTTCAGGCGCTGTCGTCGATCCGCGTGGATGTCAGCGGGGTCGAGCCGGGTACGCAGCTGACCGTGAAATGGCTGGGCAAGCCCGTGTTCATCCGTCACCGCACCGGTGCCGAAATTCAGGAAGCTCAGCAGCAGGACGAGGAAGCCGTTGGCGATCTGCCCGACCCGCTGGCGCGGAACTTCAACCTGAATGCCGATGCACCCGCAACGGATGCCAACCGCGTCATGCCTTCGCCCGAGGGCGAAGCACCCGGTGCCTGGATCGTTCAGATGGGCGTGTGTACGCACCTCGGTTGTGTTCCGCTGGGCGATGCCGGTGACTTTGGCGGCTGGTTCTGCCCTTGCCACGGCTCGCACTATGACCTTGCCGGTCGTATCCGCAGAGGCCCCGCACCTGAAAACCTGCCCGTTCCGCCCGCTGAATGGGTGGACAACAGCACCATCAAACTCGGCTAAGGGAGACCCAGAATGTCAGGAATTCCCCACGACCACTATGAGCCAAAGACCAACGGCGAGAAGTGGCTGAACAGCCGCCTGCCGATTGTCGGCCTGATCTACGACACCATCATGATCCCCACCCCCAAGAACCTGAACTGGTGGTGGATCTGGGGCATCGTGTTGGCCTTCTGCCTGGCGTTGCAGATTGTCACCGGCATCGTACTGGTGATGCACTACACCCCGCATGTCGATATGGCCTTTGCCAGCATCGAACACATCATGCGCAACGTGAATGGCGGCTATATGCTGCGCTATCTGCACATGAACGGCGCATCGCTGTTCTTTGTTGCGGTCTACATCCACATCTTCCGCGGCCTGTTCTACGGCTCGTACAAAGCCCCGCGTGAGATCACGTGGATCATCGGCATGCTGATCTACCTGATGATGATGGGCACCGCCTTCATGGGTTACGTTCTGCCCTGGGGCCAGATGTCCTTCTGGGGGGCCACCGTGATTACCGGCCTGTTCGGCGCGATCCCGTTTGTGGGTGACGCGATCCAGACCTGGCTGCTGGGCGGACCCGCAGTGGACAACGCCACGCTGAACCGCTTCTTCTCGCTGCACTACCTGCTGCCGTTTGTCATCGCGGCGCTGGTGATCGTGCATATCTGGGCCTTCCACACCACCGGCAACAACAACCCCACGGGTGTTGAAGTGCGCCGTGGCTCGAAAGCCGAGGCTGAGAAAGACACGCTGCCCTTCTGGCCCTATTTCGTGATCAAGGACCTGTTCGCACTGGCCGTGATCCTGGTCGTGTTCTGGGCGGTTGTGGGCTTCATGCCGAACTATCTGGGCCACCCCGATAACTATATCGAGGCCAACCCGCTGGTCACGCCGGCACACATCGTGCCCGAATGGTATTTCCTGCCGTTCTACGCGATCCTGCGGGCCTTCACCGGTGAGGTCTGGGTTGTGCAATTCGCCAGCTTCATCACCGGCGGCATCATCGACGCCAAGTTCTTTGGTGTGATCGCGATGTTCGGTGCGATCCTGGCGATGGCTCTGGCGCCGTGGCTGGATACCTCGAGCGTGCGGTCGGGCAAGTACCGTCCGATGTTCAAATGGTGGTTCTACCTGCTGATCATCGACTTCTTTGCCCTGATGTGGCTGGGGGCGATGCCCGCCGAGGAGCCCTATGCGACCTTCTCGCTGATCGCGTCGGCCTATTGGTTCGCCTATTTCTTCGTGATCCTGCCGATCCTGGGTGTCATCGAGAAACCCGAGGCGCAGCCCGAGACCATCGAAGAAGACTTCAACGCGCATTATGGCAAGGCTGACGCCGACGCCACGCCGGCCGAGTAAGAAGAGGGACCGGAAACATGTTCAAGAAACTTGCAATCGGTGCCGCGTTTGCTATCGCCCTGACCCCTGCTGCGTCTTTCGCAGCAGGTGGTGGCGAGCAGCATATCGAGGATTTCCACTTCTCGTTCGAAGGGCCGTTTGGCACCTGGGATCAGAACCAGCTGCAGCGCGGTCTGCAGATCTATACAGAGGTCTGCGCAGCCTGCCACGGCCTGCAATATGTACCGCTGCGGACGCTTGAGGATCTGGGTTATTCGGAAGAAGAGGTTATAGCCTATTCCGAAGCCAATTTCGAAGTGTTTGACCCGGAACTGGATGACTTCCGTCCGGCAAAGCCCGTCGATCACTTCCCGGCCAATAACGGTGTTGGCGCGCCGGACCTGAGCCTGATGGCAAAGGCCCGTGCCGGGTTCCACGGCCCCTACGGTCTGGGGATCAACCAACTGTTCAAAGGCATGGGTGGCGCGGAATACATCGCCTCGCTGCTGGACGGTTACACAGGTGAAGAAAAGGAAGAGGCAGGCACCGTTCTGTACGAAAACAAGGCCTTCCCCGGTGGCTGGATTTCGATGGCACCGCCATTGTCGGAAGATCAGGTCGAATTTGCAGATGGTCACCCTGCAACCGTCGAAGCCATGTCCGAAGACATCGCCGCCTTCCTGATGTGGACAGCCGAACCGAAGATGATGGAACGTAAATACTCCGGATTTGTCGGTGTCCTGTTCCTGACGGTCCTGTCGGTTCTGCTGTATCTGGTGAACAAGCGTCTGTGGGCCGGTGTGAAAGGCAAGAAGAAAGCCTGATCAGCCTTCAATACCTGAAAGCTGAAACCCCCGCGCCATTGGCTGCGGGGGTTTCTTTTTGAGATCGGGTAAAAGGGGCCAGCCCCTTCTTGGCCTGCGGCCAATTCATCCCCGGGATATTTATGGCCAGATGAAAAGCGGATCAGGCCTGCAATTGGCTGGCTGTGTAGCCTTGTATCGCAACGGTCACGATCTGGCCTTCAGGCTGCGGGGTTTGGAAGCTGACCTCGGCGAATTGTTCGGTGCGGCCCATATGCGGGTTTTCCATGAGGACATTGTGCGTTTTGCCGTACTGGGCGGTCAGGTGTTTGGCGATCTGCTCGTCGCCTGCGGCACGCAAGCGGGCGGCGCGGTCTTTAATGATGACGCCGTTGACTTGCTGCGGGATACGGGCAGCTGGAGTGCCTTGACGTTTCGAATAGGGGAAGACGTGCAGCCAGGTCAGGTTGCAGTCGTTGACGAGTTTCAGCGAGTTTTCGAAGTGAACCTCTGTCTCGGTCGGGAAACCGGCGATAATGTCGGCCCCAAACGTCATGTCGGGGCGCAGCTTGCGGGCCTCTTCGGTGAACCGAATGGCATCGTCTCGCAGGTGGCGGCGCTTCATGCGTTTGAGGATCAGGTCATCGCCGTGCTGCAGCGACAGGTGCAAATGCGGCATCAGGCGGGGCTCGGTCGCAATGGCCTGCATCAGGTTCTCGTCCACTTCGATCGAGTCGATGGAACTGATCCGCAGGCGCGGCAGGTCCGGCACCAGCTTTAGGATCCGCATCACCAGATCGCCCAGCTTGGGCTGCGCGGGCAGGTCGGCGCCCCATGAGGTGAGATCGACGCCTGTCAGCACAACCTCATTATACCCCCGGTCCACCAACCGCTTGATCTGATCCACCACGACGCCTGCAGGGACGCTGCGCGAGTTGCCGCGGCCGTATGGGATGATGCAGAACGTGCAACGGTGGTCACAGCCATTCTGAACTTGCACATAGGCCCGGGAACGGGTGCCGAAGCCATCGATCAGGTGGCCTGCGGTTTCGGTGACGGACATGATGTCGTCGACCTGCACCGCCTCGGTCTTGCCGATGAAATCGGCGGCCATGCCTTTCCAGGTGTCGGGCTGCATTTTCTCGGTATTGCCGATGACTGCATCAACCTCCTCCATCCGGGCGAAGGTTTCAGGTTCGGTCTGCGCGGCACAGCCAGTGACGATCAGGCGCGCATCGGGATTCTCACGCCGAAGCTTGCGAATCTCCTGTCGGGCCTTGCGGACGGCCTCAGCTGTGACGGCGCAGGTGTTGACGACCACTGCGTTGTTCAGCCCGGCCTGTTGCGACAGCTCTTTCATCGCCTCGGTCTCATAGGCGTTCAGGCGGCAGCCCAGAGTGGTGAATTTGGGCGGAGTCATCCCAAAGACCTCAGGAATTCGGGTGTCAGCGAGCCCGAGAAGACATGGGCGGTGGGGCCGGTCATCCAGACGCCATCCTCGCGCCAGTCGATCCAGATGGTACCACCATCAAGGTCGATCTGCACCTTGCGCCCGGTCAGCCCGCGTCGTGCGGCGGCCACGGCTGTTGCGCAGGACGATGAGCCCGAAGCAAGCGTAATACCAACACCCCGCTCCCACACCCGCATCCGGATATGGTCGGGGCCGATCACCTGCGCCACCTGCACATTGGTTCGTTCGGGATAGAGCGGATGATGTTCGTACCGCGAACCGAATTCGGTGAGGGGGATGGCTTCGGCGTCGCTAACAAAAAAAGTACAGTGCGGATTGCCCATGCCGGTGGCCGTGGGGCCGCCTTCGATAGGCAGCTCCAGCGTGTCCACATCTTCGGCCAGCGGAATGTCACGCCAGTCAGTCTGAGGTTGCCCCATATTGACCGAGGTCAGCCCATCGCCCGCATCCCGGGCGTACAGAGTGCCGCGTTCGGTTGTGAGCGTCAGGTCGGATGTCCCGGACTCATCCATCAGGAACCGTGCGATGCAGCGCGTGGCATTGCCGCAAGCAGCCGAGCTCGACCCGTCGGCATTGTAGAATACCAAATGCGCATCAACCTCACCGGTTTCGATCACGGCGAGCTGATCAAACCCTACTCCGAACTGTCGGTGCCCGATGCCCTTTGCCAGAGCCGGGGTGATCGGCACAGGGTGCGCGCGCGCATCGACAATGACGAAGTCATTGCCCAGCCCGTGCATCTTCATGAAGAGCATTCCGGTATCGTTTGTGCGTCGCATGGCGGGCATATAACGCCGGGTCCGGAATGAATCCACCCTGTCGCGCAGATTCCTGAAAAAAGGGCTTGACCCCCCAGCGCCACCTGCCTAATTAGGCCGCCTATCGGGTCGCCTGAACCTATATGGTACTGGCGAAACGCGATGCGAAATAAGGTCTTGAACCCGGTAGGGTTCTTCCCTTAGAGAGCGTCAGGGATCGATCAGATCCAACAAAAGAGTGGGCCGTTAGCTCAGTTGGTAGAGCAACTGACTTTTAATCAGTGGGTCGCAGGTTCGAATCCTGCACGGCTCACCACTTTTTTCAATAAATCTACATCCTGCAAGGCATTTGGCCGCCACGGAAAGTAAAGTAACTCCATATGAAGGCCAAATCCGGGGCCATCGATAGTTTCATGCCGTGTTTTGATTAAGTGTCGCCCTCGCCTCATCGGCAGCGGGACGCTTAGCATACTTCGCATATTTCTGGGTCTGCTGTAGGGTGGCATGACCTAGCAGGAACGAAACTTTATCCAAGGGCCTCCCATTGTTCAGGAGGCGGTTGGCATAAGTATCTCGGCAAGAGTGGATGGTTGCGCTCCCTTTTTCCGCAGGCACCCTCTTACTGGACGGACACATGGTCGCTATGGCTTCCCGCAGATTCTTACATCGAGACGAATGGTTGGGGCTGGTTGTGAAGGCGGGATAGAACGTCATACACCCGGTCACTGATCGGTACAAAGATCGCCTTATGGGTCTTGTGATTCCAGTTGTCGATAACCCTTTGTTGCAGGTCGATATCTGCCCACTCGACTCCAAGTGCTTCTCCAAGTCGAACGCCTGTATCGATATGATAAACGAACAGGTCGTGCGCCTTCTGCCACGCTCCTGCGCCGTGTTCAGCTTCCTTTTCAAGGCAGTAGGCAATCACTGCCCGTTCCTATTGGGATGACAGGGACCGTGAATTAACAAAGCCCTTTTGCATCTGGAAGTCTAAGTCTGGGTTCGTTTTATGACGCTTCTTGAAAAAGTTGTTGACGCGTTTCAGGAACCGAAGTTCGAGATTTATTGTGTTCGGTTTCATGCCTTCTTCCTTGCGGGCGAGTCAGTGATCATCCAGATCGCCGTCTGTGAGTGATGATAGGTAACGATTAGGATCGAGCGCCCATCGTCCCTCGAAGGCAGCTGTGATGCCCAGTAGTTTGTTGGTGGCATACTGGTAGCTTTCGGCAGTTCTGCCTTCTTCGGAGGTTACCGTGAGATCGCATGAATCCTGCATAGTGATTTCCGGTTTTTCGCCGTGCTGACGCAAATCCATGACCTTGTTGTATTAGGCCATCATTACTCTGTTTGCTTCGGGCAGCATCGCCAAACCGGTTTGGATATCAGCGTCCTGTTTTTGCAGTAGATGCAGGGCAAATCCGAAGGCAACAAGTTCCAAAATCAGTATCTGAAATCGGATGAACCCACCCACCGCGGACTTGCCAAGCCTTACTGCTCCATGATGATCTGCCGGTTTGGTGACAACCGTGTCAGTTTTTTTGGTCGCTCGTGGTAGGTGCCGAAAGATCGCCAAGGTTGCTGCCACAGTGTTTGCAAACGATGGCGGCGGTTTTGATTTCCTCTGCGCAGAACGGACAGAGTCGTGTTGAGTTTTTCATGTGATACATTCTCTTTAACGAATTGAAAATTAACGGAACACTTCGCCGGTGGAGGCGTCGAGATACAAACGATTGGCGACTGTAGGTCCCCCGCAATACATGAAGTACACGGGCCTCGGTTCAAATGAACCCGACCTCACCCATCCTCCATGTTCTACAAACTCGTTCGGTTTGCATGTGCCGTTCTCTACCAACTCTGTGGCAGCGATCAGGAATGCTCCGTGATGTCTCTGCAAATCATCCGACTTGGCGATCCAAGCGTCGGCACCCGACGCATGGGCGGCACCTGCATACATCACGCCTGCAAACA
The DNA here is from genome assembly GCF_056540905.1 of Ruegeria sp. AL1. Classification (NCBI taxonomy): domain Bacteria; kingdom Pseudomonadati; phylum Pseudomonadota; class Alphaproteobacteria; order Rhodobacterales; family Roseobacteraceae; genus Ruegeria; species Ruegeria sp. AL1. Next base: position 146,019 of record NZ_JBQFXP010000008.1, on the reverse strand, counting down.
AATACGAAAGTGCAATTATTCTGCTCATAGCGGTTCCTCTACTAACGAAATCGGCCACCAGAGTTTCCTCTGGCAGCCGGGGAGTTAGTAAGCCGCCAAGAGACGACCGCGCTGGCCTTTAGGCCGGAGCCCTGGACATACGCCAGTGCCTCCCCGACCATAGGGTTCGAGGAGGTGTCATTTCGGCCGACACCGACCGCTCTTGGAGGGGTTACTACGCCCCGAGACTGGCTCTATCTGCCAATCCTGAACGCAGCCTAGCCCGGATACCTGAAAATCGAAAGCGCAATCGTCACCCTTCGGACTTGCCGAAGATGTTGATTCCAGTGAAAAAATCGGAATGCTATTGGAGAAGGGTGGTGCCGCTGATAGGACTCGAACCTACGACCCCATCATTACGAATGACGTGCTCTACCAGCTGAGCTACAGCGGCACACTTCTCTTATCCGAGGCCCTGATAGGAACCTCCTCGCAGCCCTGCACGATAGCTCGAAAACTTGCGGGCGGATGACCGACATATCCATGTCTGCCAAAGCCATCCCTCAGCCGGGAACCCGTATGCGGCAATGCGAAAGATCGTTTAAACTGACAACAGGCGCGGCGCAAGTGGGGATCGACAAAGGCGCGGCAGGGGGTTTCTCTGCGGTAGCTGCGCCTCACAAGGTTGACCCAATGACGTTCATCCCGCATCTTTTGTTCAAACTGATTGTATCTTTACCCGGCTGAACCGGGTTCCCTGCACTTTTTCAAAGGTTTAAACTAACCGTCGCAATGTCGGGATACTCGAAAAAGACATATGTTCTGGATACGCACAGGTTGCGCGACCCTGAAAAGACGCTGGCGATTGTCGAGCCCTTTCTGAAAGACATGGGCATCACCCGCATCGCAAATCTGACGGGGCTGGACCGTGTCGGTCTGCCGACAGTGATGGTGACCCGGCCCAACGCGCGCTCGGTCGCGGTTTCGCTGGGAAAGGGCCTGTCGCTGAATGCCGCCCGCGCATCAGGGGTTATGGAGGCTATTGAATCCTGGCATGCGGAGCGGATTGAGCTGCCGCTGCGGTTCGCCAGTTATGCGGATCTTTCGCAATCGGTCATGGTCGCTGATGTGACACGGTTGCCGCAGGTGACCGGAGGTCGCTTTGATCCCCATGACAGCCTGCTTTGGATCGAAGGGCTTGATCTTGGCACTGGTGTGGGGTGCTGGGTTCCTTATGAGATGGTTGATACGGACTATACCACCTCGCCCGTGGGCGCAGCCCGGGCGTTTCCGCGAACCACCAACGGGCTGGCGTCGGGCAACGATGTGACCGAGGCGAGTTGTCATGCGATCTGTGAATTGATTGAACGGGATGCCACGACGCTGTGGCATCAGCGCCGCAGTGACCCAAGGCTTGATCACAAGACGATAGACGACCCAAGGTGCCGGCAGGCGATGGATCAAATTACTGGTGCCGGGCTTGATCTGGGCATTTGGGACACGACCTCGGACATTGGTATTGCCAGCTTTCGGTGCGCGATTTGTGAGTCCTCGGGCAATACGGGGCATATCGGGATCGGGGATGGATGCCATCCCGACCGCGCCATTGCCTTATTACGCGCCCTGACAGAGGCCGCGCAAACCCGACTGACCTACATATCCGGTGCGCGAGATGATCTGGACCCGGATGAGTTCACCGATGCCGCCCGGACCGACCGCAGCGGCTATGTTCGGAACCTGATCGACCATAGCCCTGCCACCCGGCCGTTCAGCGCCTGCCCGACCCATGTGAGCGACTCACTGCACGCCGATCTGGCCCTTTTGATGTCCCGTCTGGCAGCGGCAGGAATGGACCAGGTGATCACGGTCGACCTGTCGCGTCCACAGATTGACATCGCCGTGGTACGTGCGGTTATCCCCGGATTAGAAGCCCCGCATGACGATCCCGACTATGTCGCGGGCCCCCGCGCGAAAGGGATTGGCGCATGACCGTTGTCATTTTCGTCGGACCCACGCTGCGCAATAGCGACGTCTCGGATCATCTGGAGGCCACCATTCTGCCGCCGGTTCAGCAGGGCGATGTGTATCGCGTGGCCCGGGATAAGCCGCGCGCCATCGGGATCATCGACGGGTTCTTCGACGGCGTTCCTTCGGTATGGCACAAGGAAATCCTGTGGGCGATCGAACAGGGCATAACCGTCTTTGGCAGCGCCAGCATGGGGGCTTTGCGCGCGGCGGAACTTTCCGATTTCGGAATGATCGGGGTTGGACAGATTTTCGAGGATTATCGCAACGGCACCCTTAGCGACGATGACGAGGTTGCTGTTTTGCATAGCCCAGCGGAACTGGGGTTTCAGGCGCTCAGCGAGCCGATGGTCTCTATTCGGGCAACGGTTGCGCGTGCTGTGTCCGAGGATATCCTGACACGCGAACTGGCCGGGCGGATTCTGGAGGTCGCGAAAGAGCTGAACTATCGCGAGCGGGCCTGGACAACCGTGATTGAAAGGGTCGATGGCCACTTTGACCTTTCGGGATTTGCAAGCTGGCTGAGTTCGGGGCGCGTGGACGCCAAGGGCGACGACGCCCGACAAATGCTTGCCACAATGGCCGAGTACTTGCGCGACAACAACCGAGCAGCAGCCGACCATAGGGTCGAGCGGACTCTGGCATGGCGCGACCTGTGTGCCCGCATCGACGCTGAAACCGAGGCCGGTCCGTCAAAGGACATAGCGCTGGTGAATGAGTTGCGCCTGACCCCTGATCGCTTTGCTGCGATCCGGGAACGGGCTGCGTTGACCTTGCTGGCAAACGACGAATCCTTGCGGTTGGGATACGTCCCGGATCGTGAGGCGCTGGTTCGAAAGATGTCGGAACATCGGGTTGAGGCAGGATTGCCCCGGCAAACGGATTTGATGGCTTGGTTGCAGACCAACAACCTGGACCCGCAGCAATATGAGAGTTTTCTGGCCGACAGGTCGCGCACGGATCAGGTGATGTCTGCGCTGCAGGACAGAATGGATACCGCCATTCTGGACGAACTGCGCCGCGCGGGCGATTACCCGGAAATGTGGGACCGCGCCGCACGGAAATCCCGGGTTTTGGCCGCGCAAGATCCCAACCCCGACCCGGGCGCGCCAGCCAGCGCTATGCGTATGTTAATCTGGTATTTTGAAACACAACTTGACCAAAGGGTCCCGGATGATCTTGAATCCTATGCAATTGCGCTTGGTCTGAGCGGGCGCGATGCGCTTATTGAACTGATTGAAGCCGAATTTTTGTTTTGCCAATTGGATGGCGGCCCGACGGATGACAAGCCCTCCGACATGGCGGGCTGACACCGGAGCGCCGCGGGAGGGGAAATTGACGATCTGGCCCGAACAACCCGAAGACGAAGCACCGGGCACACGGTTCCTGCTTTATCCGCAGTCGCCTTTTTTGGAACCTGACGCCCAGTTGGAGCTGGTTGAAATATCCGCGCCACCCGGCACGATTGGCGCGGGCCCTTCGGGGCCGCGCATGTATACCGTCAACCCGGTCGGCAAAACGACCCCTTACGGAGCCATGGTGCCCGGCCCCGGTGGGCCGCAGATGTACCTGCCGCCCTGGGACGGCTATTTCCAACCGCCGCCGGAACCCGACGAGTTCGGTAACTTCGTCCACATTGATCCGTCAAACCCCAGTTTCGAGGCCGCGCATCTGTTCGGATCGGCCCATTTCACCATGGATGTATGGGAAGGTTATTTCGGCCGCCCGATCCCCTGGCATTTCCGCAGAGACTTCGACCGGCTTGAACTGTCTTTGCTTCCCAGCCTCGACAATGCCCATATCGGTTGGGGATTTCTGGAAACCGGCGGAACGTGGGATCACGGTGATGAATACCGCGCCTATAGTCTGAACTTTGACGTGGTGGCTCATGAAATCGGGCACGCGATCATCTACAGCGTGATCGGGATGCCCTCGGACGGGGATGCTTCGGGCGAGTATTATGGCTTTCACGAATCCGCCGCCGACATGGTCGCGCTGCTGGCCTCTTTGCATTTCGGTTCGGTTGTCGAGGATTTGCTCGAAAACACGCGGGGCAATCTTTACACGTTCAACCGCCTCAGCCGGTTCGCCGAGCTGTCGCACAATGCACAAATCCGGATCGCAGCCAATGACCGGGTTCTGTCCGAGTTTTCGCAAGGTTGGTCCAGTGAACATGCCTTGTCCGAGCCCTTGACTGGCGCGATGTTCGACATTCTGGTCGACATTTACCACGAACGCCTGCTGGTCCATGACCTGATCACCCCCGAGATGGAGCATCTGTCGGATCAATTGGAAGGGTCACCCGAATACAGCGCGGTGATGCAGCAGATGTTCGACACCCGTTATGAAAAAAACCCCGACGGGTTCCGTACCGCCTTGCTTGAGGCGCGGGATTTCCTTGGGTCCTATCTGGCTGACGCATGGGAATTGCTGGATGCCGACATGCTCAGCTATTTCGGCGTCGAACGCGCTTTGCTCGCCGTAGATCACGAGATCACCGGCGGCGCGTTCCGTCAGATCATCGAAGGCAACTTCCGCATGCGCGACATCGGGCTGACCACGGCAGGTCCGCGGCTGAAAGAACCTGATGAGACCAGCCACGCCTCGTCGGTGCGCACCCGGGTACCCGGGTGAGACTGTGCAAGTGGCTTTGATTTTTGGTTGTTTTGTGGCATTTTATGCCCACGGGGTGATATTTATTGCAATTGGGCACGCATATTTTGCGCGCCAAAAAGGGGGGAGATGAGGTCCTGGACGTCGTCGATCCCGTATGAGGGAGAAAGTGATATGTCTGAGTCCTTGCTCAGTTTTTCCGAAGTGCTGTTATTTGGGCGTGAAATTGAGGACATGGAAGTCAAGCAACAAACAGACGTGCGGCTTGCCATCGAGAAAAATGATACTGCTCTACCATCCATAGGCGGAGAGATTGACGGTGTTGATGTTAAAGATGGGGATCATGTCCTTGTACAAATAGACGATAAGGCGATTTCAGGAATCTACACCGTTTCCAAATCGGGAACCACTTTTACACTTACTGGCCGCGCGACCGTGGACAAGAACAGTTTCGTCTATGTCGAAAAAGGTAAGAACTTCAAAAAGACATTCTGGAAACAAAGGCTGGAAAAAACAGGGGAACAGAGCTTTAAAAACAAGGGAAAACGTAGACGCGGAAAAGGTAAGAATAACTTCATTGGTGATCAATTCGCAGGTGACCCGCGCTTAGCCCGAATTTATGGTTTCTCGTATGAAGGCACATTTTATGAGCTTCCCGAACCGACCGTTTTCTTGGTTCACGGCAAAGGTGCCAGCGCTACGAACAGAAACAAACCCGGAGATTTGGCTTCGCGGGCACCAAACGACCCTTCGCTCAGCGGCGTCGCGGCCGCAGACTATCAAATCGCTGACGACATACTTGTCTGGGAATACGATAAGGCAGATTACACGATCCGCATGGACGTGATGTCCGGCCAGTTCGAACAGGTCCTGCTGGATCTGTATTTCGGCTTCGACAGCCCCGCCATCAGCGGAGCCAAGGTCAGCGGCGCGAAAGTCAGTGGGGCCAAGGTCAGCGGTGCGAAAGTGAGCGGAGCCAAGGTCAGTGGGGCCAAGGTTAGCGGTGCCAAAGCGCGCGGCGACTGAATGGGTGCGACAATGAATGCGAAGGGCGTGCAGTTTGCGCGCCCTTTTTCGTTCAGAATCCGGCCTTTTTCAAACCTTCGACAAAATGCTGCGTGTCATCCTCCAGACGGTCCGGCAACACCTTGGCCCAGCGCGTCAGAGAGAAGTTGGGATGCGCAGCGCGATGCTTGTCAGCAATCTGGCGTGCCATATCCATATTGCCCAATTGCGCGTGGCTGGCCGCCAGCATCCGTTGTCCCTCGGTCGGGTTGTTCATCTTGTTAACCGAGGTGATCACGTCGTCATAGCGTTTGAGGTTGTAATAGGCCCCGCCCAGATGCCACAGATACTGGTCCGGGAAATAAGGGTTCAGCCGCATCGCTTGTTGAAGATGCTGAATCGCCGTTTCATTGTCACCGGAATGGGCCAGCGCATCCGCGTAATCCGAGTGCATATCGGCATCGTTGGGGTTCAGCACCAGCGCACGTTTGTAGGATTCGATCGCCGCGTCATGTTCCTTGCGATAGAGCTGAACAAATCCCAACTCCCCAAACCCACGTGCATCGGTGGGGTCCAGTTCGACCGCGCGCTGGGCGAACGACAGCGCTTTGTCCAGCGCGGTTCCAGGATCCTTCGTCCAGGAATAACGCCAGTCTATGTTGAGCGTTCGTGACAAAGCTGCGGCAGCGCGGGCATATCCTTCATCGCGCTGCAGCGCGGACTCATAACAATGCTGCGCCTCGCGATTGTCCTGCCGCGTATATTTGAAGATATGGTGTTGCCCGCGCAGGACCGAGCCATAGGCCTGTAAATCAGCCGGAATCGACTGAACCATGCGTTGCTTTTCATGAGATTCGATCATCACCGCCGTTGCCGCAACGATGCATTCCGTGACTTCATCCAGAATATCGAAGATATCATCAATTTTGCGGTCAAACCGCTCGGCCCAGATCGTGCGTTCGGAATTGGCATCAATCAGTTCGGCAGTGATCCGAATACGGCTGGATGACCGCCGCACATTGCCCCGCGCGATATAGCGCACATTCAACCGGCGGGCGGCCTCTTGCGGCGCCATCGATTGCGCTTTGAAAAAGAAGGATGAGTTCCGGGCGATGATGAAGAGGTTACGAAACTTGGACAGGTTCATGATGATGTCATCTGTCAGCCCTTCGGCAATCCAGTTGTCATCTTCTTCTCCGCCCTGGCTGACAAAAGGCAGCACGGCGACCGAGGGGATATCCGGGCGCTCCAGCACTTCCAGGCTCATATCGGGCCGCAAGGTTGCCGCCATCGTCGCGCCCTCGACCTCGCTGCGGACGCAATAGGTCGGCACTGGCGACAGGATGTTTTTCAGCTGTTTGGGGCCCAGAAACTCGTAACCATAACGCAGCCGGTTGCGGATCTGGTCATATACCGCCGAGCTGACATAGACCCGTTCGGGCTCGGCAATCTCCTGAAGGCGGGCAGCGATGTTGACGTTGTCGCCATGGACACCGCGTTCATCCACCAGAACCTCACCCAGATGAACACCCGCGCGGAACTTGATTTTCTGATCCGCCGCGCGGTCCTGATTGTGCTCGGCCGCGATTCTGTGCAGTTCCACGGCAAACTCGACAGCGCTGGTCGCGGTTTCAAACAGGACCAGAATGCCATCCCCGCGTACTTCGACAACATTGCCTTCATATCGGGTGCTGGTGGACTCAAGCTGAGACAACAGAGATTTCAACGCGTTATACGTCTCCATCTCATTCTCGCTCATCAATCTGGAGTAGCCGACAACATCGGCAAAGAGCACCGCCCCCAATTTTTGTCTGATTGTCCGTTCCGAACTGGCGTTATTCACTGGCAATACTCGACTGAATTTCCTCGTCGGCTTTGACGAGAGATGTCTATCAGAAACTGGTCCGACATGCGCGGATTTTCAACTTTGTCCCTTATTTTTTGGCGGCCAGCACCATTTGGACGGTGTGTTCGGCCCAAAGGTGACCACAGTTTCGTCGCCCAGTTCCCGGGCCAGATCCTTTCGACGTTTGTCCCATTCCTCTTTCAGTACACCCACAACGACCATGTCATGGTAATGACCATCCGCATACCAGGCCTGCCGCATTGTGCCTTCGATCTGACATCCCACATGCGCGATCAAATCGCGGCTGATGTGATTGTCGGCGCGGTAGTAAGAGGTGATCCGGTTCAGCCCCAGTTGCCGGAACGCAAAATCCAGAAGCAGCGCAATCGCCCGGACTGCAACGCCCTGCCGCCGCACGGATTTGTCGATAAAGATCGGTATGACAGCATCGCGGTTGACCTGCGATATCGCCTCGAGCCCAATCATGCCCTGCGGCTGGCCGCTTTCGGATTCAATGATAAACCAGCACTTGCCACAATCACGCGACGCACAGACGGCATCACCCCAGATTTCTTCGGTTTGCAGCAGGTTCAGCGGAATGCGCGACGTTCGGTCGAAGAACGCCAGATCTTCGATATCTTGAAACCAACGCGCGACGATTTCCAGGTCAGATTTCTCCAATGGACGCAGTTTGAACAGTCTTGTGGCAGAATTGGACAAAAGAAAAACGCCCCCTGAAATAAGTGCTTTAAAGTATTCAAACGATACTATCACAATCGCGCCGAAAACAAGAATTGTGTTTTGGCTGCCTTGTACTTGTGCCCAGGTCAAAACGATGCAACCCCATACAATGTTTAATACAGCTTAGATGACCTCGGCACGGCTGAATGTGAGCGGCGTCACAGACAGCGTCCCAAAAGACCGCTAAATTGGGGATATTAACGAGTTGGCGCCCATGTTGCGTTCCGGGCGCGAGTTTTTATTTTCCTCCCTGTGACTGGGCGCGCCATCAACTGGCGTGCCCGTTTTTGTTCCGGCTTGGCATCATCCTTCAAATTGACGTTTCGGCACATGGGATTGGCAAAGATGCACAAGCCATTTTCCCCGCGCAACTCCATATCTGGTTGCACGATTAGCGCGGAGGCAAACAGATGTCAGATATTGAAAAACGAATTGAAGAACCCACACTCAACCGACTGAACAAAACGGTCGGCGTATTTTCAAAACGCGGCTGGAGGCCGATAGGGCCAGTGATCAAATGCACAAAAGGCTATTCTCAATATGTCCAGCGCCAGTGCTGCCTGTGCTGAGCAGTCTTTTGTGGGGGTCTGAGGGGCTAGCGTGGGTGAGTGGGTTAAGGCCAGCCCCTCCTGAGGGGGTACACGGATCGGCCAATACCGTCCGTTGGGTTCAATCTACCGAACTGGCGTGATCGGGAAAATTGGGGGAATCCCTTAATTCGCGGCTCTTGGCAAAATTGGTTTCGGATTTCCGAACAGTGAGTTTCCGAGGAAATCATGGACACATTTCCGCCACAATGGCACGATGATCTCGTGGGCGGCATGTTTGAATTTTAGCATGCACTGGTTTTCAAACTAGTTTCCGAGGGGGTTATGAGTGCGACATGCCGCCCCACGAATTTCCCAAAGACGGAATTTTCAAATGTGGCCTTTTCGGTCACATAGCGCACAGTATTTTAATAAACTCGACATATTGTGGTCATGCGGACCACCTATACATCAAGTGCGACGCGCCTTGGGATGTCGACGATTTATTTGAGGGGGTACGAGTTCGGCGTGTCGCACCCTGCTAACCCAAACGTCTAACGTTGCGCGTCGTTTCTGAAAATCACGCCACCCCGGCAGGAAACAATCAACCCGTTCAGCAACGCCCACAGCGCTTATTCGGGCCCAAGATTGGTAAAGCAACACCATCCTTCAACGCACCTGCCGATCAGTGCCCTCGCTTACCGCGTCAGGTGTTCGGGCAGCAACGCAATGTAGCTGTCAGTGTCTTCTGTTGAAAGCGCGCCTCTTCGGGTCAACTCTTCGAGGCACAAACACGCAAGATCAAAAGCGCCCATCACGCTGTCTGCAAGAATGCAAAGCTTGGACAATTGAACAACACTCAACGAGCGCAGACGACGCAGGTCCCGGACGAAAAAAGCGTCCCCATCGACAATTTGCGAATGCACTCGTCGGCGCAGTTTCGACCTCAGAGAGCGGCTGCCCAATACCGGTTTCAGGAAATCGAAACTGTGAAAAACAAACCCTTGCGCGCGCAGCTCGCTTTCAAGTTCTCCAAATGTCGGTTCATTTTCATACAGAGGGAAAAAGCGAACTTCTGTTTGGATCACCAGCGCATCAGACAGCTTTTGTCTTGCGTTTTGCATAACGCTCAACTCTCCGCCCTGGATGTCGATCTTGAGCAAGTCGACAGGTGGTACATAATCCAGATCATCCAGACGTTCGGTCTCAATCTCTTCTACGGCTTCGATCCGCATGGGCCTTCCAAAACCCAGATATGCTGCGCTGGCTCGGTCTGGTTTGAACAGCGATGTAAACCCTGAATGTCTGGTCAGGTTGAGTTGTGCAGGACCTCCAGCCCCAATGGCCGTGCAATAATATGTCTCGTTGGATGCGGCTTCGTTCAACAGCTTTTGATGCGCTTCAGGATTAGGCTCAAAACCCACAACTTCGGCTTGGCCGTGTTCCAGAAGATGCCCATACGACGGCGTGCCTTCAATTGGATTTGCGCCAATGTCTACGACACTAACGGTTTGAAAGCTGTCCAGCTTGCAGATGAGCCAAGCCAGCCTTTCGGTTTTTTCAATGTTCTTTCCACCACTTGCTGTTTTTCGGACAGGAGAGTTCTTTGCCCGGGCCAGTGCCCTCGACAACGCCCTGCTCACGTGATCCGAAGAGGAAGGCAGAATGTTTCTCAGCCGATGTATCTTCAAATTCCCTTTTTGACCGCTTTGGATTCGCGTCAGTAGTTTCGACATCGGCACCGAGGGGTGCATCACGCGCGTATCTTCTTGCGACTTCTCAAGAATTTCCTGCATGTGAGGAGGGTTTGTATCAAAGCAATTTCTGTCAAAAACACCCTTGAAATCATATAGGTCAGTTACGCGGAGCGCCCCTTTGTGGGCCGCAGTTGCAAGTATGGCTTCATCGTTTACGCGAAGCGCAGAATGATGGTTTTGAACCTTCTTTCTGAGCGAGAACATGTCCGGGATTAACCGAGCGCTCACGCGCGTAACGGGAAAGATACACCCATAGTGAGTGTCCTCTTCGATTTGCTCCAGGTGTTTTGAGAATTTCCGCGGTTCGTCAAACCTTCGCAAGTCTGCGGCAACTGCGTCACTGGTGTTCGATTGCAGAATTGATTTCACCGCTTTCGCCGCGTCCTCACTTAGAAACACATCGGATTCTATCAGACAATAATATTCATAGTCCGCGAGCTGATGGGCGGCGGCATAATAGCAATAATCCCCACATAACCAGCCCCAATCTCGAGGATGTCTTTCGAATGTCCAGTTTGCCAGGACGGAAGGTGACAACGAGATCTTTCTTGCCTCGGGAAAATCCAAATTGCGCCCTGTTTCATCACAGACAACGAATGTGTTGGGTGAAACATTGGCTTTCAGGTTGTTTAGGAGCGTCAGAATTTGCGAGCTGCGTTCATGAGTTCGAACGAGGAAGGCAGTGTTATCGATGGTCATAGGAGGACTTTTGCCGTCGAACTTGGAAATTGGCAAGTGGCTCGATAGCAGCCCGGCAAATGGACGGTTTTCACCTGCATCGAGGTTCCAATTGCTGGCTCGCTTTCCCAGCCGAGACCACCCGCACCACTTTGTGTACCCAATGGCGGCCGTAGATCCGTCTGTCTGGCGACCCCGGCAGGAAACCTTCTTCACGTCAAAGTTTTTTCTATAACTATTTGAAATATATAAATTAAAATGAAAAGCTCGTAGTGTAATTTTTTAGTAGTGATGCTTACACCACGTTTAGTTTCTTGTCTTCAAACGCAAAAAATTCGCTGCGAGAGCACCGCAACAGATACTATTTGACGATGCAAAACTTAGAAACGTGCTGCGTCACTTCTATGCGTTCAATCTGAGACAAGCAGTCTTTGAGATGTTACTTGGTAACCGGGTTTCTTTCCCTAGTGATGAGCAAGATGAAAGCGATAAAACTCCCAACTCTATTCTCATTGTTACTGATCTACACGAATTTTCATAATGTAAATCACAGTCTCATAGGGTGGTAGGACGTCAAAATCGATTTCCGCAGCACTTCTATGTTCGTCTTCCGTATATGTGTTGTAAAGGTAGTCGACCGAGGTGGTGTGAGCCATTACCCCACCGCCATTTTCAGCCCTCATAGCATTGGTTCTGCTTCCTTTCGCTATGTTGTGAGAATGCAACGGCAAGTCGAGAGTATGGCTGCTTTTTCCACCTTGTTGACCAACTTCGCCTGTTCCGCCTACACCTCTCAAGAAACGTCCACGCAAATCTGGAGTCCCATTGGTTCCGTTGCATATCGCCCACCCCTGGGGGACGTTCCCGTTGCCTTGCCAAGCAACTATAGTGCCAATTGGCAACCTATCCCCTATTTTTCCTATGGCACTGGAAATCAAATCTTCGGCTGTTTTTTGATCGACATATTCGTCTTCTTTGGGATCTTGGGCAGTGTCGTCAGCCTCTTCCCGCTGGATGTCTTTAATCTGCTTTTCCAGATTCTTATTGGTTTCGGTCAAGTCTTCAATCTTCGCCAGAATACATTTGAAGTTTTCATTTGCGGAAACAGTTCCCTTCACTTCTGCAAGCGAACAGTCTTGATCATCTGCGGCAACGACATCAGCCCAACTAAGGACAGCCGCACACAAGCCTATCTTCCAAACAGAAAAAGCAACGAATTTCATCCCAACCTCCAGTCATCAAATAGAAAATAGCAACAAGCACAACAAGAGTTATGGCAGAGGAAATAAGGGTTCTTCCACGTGCAATAGATCGATTTTCAGTTGGCAGGTGCCACAGCGCGTCATCTCCATCACCCTTTTTGTGTTTCGCACCTATTCTTATTAGGTGTCGTTGCAGGTCCTTACGATCTTCGTCAAAGTAACCACCAAAAGACTTCCTAATTGCACCAAAAGTACGGCGGCGTCTCGGGTAAGCGCTATCGCGAAAAAGTTCACGAATATTCTCTGCAACTGCATCGTCAAATTCGTTCTCTCGCTTTCGTTTTTCTTCAGCGTCGACCGATGATTGCACCGCAGAATACAGTTTGATGAGATCGCTGGGGCTAATCACCTGATAACCAAACCTTAGAAAAATCTGATGAGAGCCTATTCCAATTTTTCTAAAGCTGTCCAGTTTTGAATTAACAGAAACTCACTGATGAAAAGCAACAAGGGTACTGAAAGGAAAGTGATCACTCACTTCTGCGCCTGTTTGAGCCCATTGACTTTGGTCTTTGTACCATACGGCAAACTGCACTTTGCCACACATATCTGGTCTGTGCCTCCTGTTCCGCCGTTAATCGCTTTGAGCTTAAGATTAGCCCCCGAGAGATTCAGGCACATATGCGCGGCACTATATTATATAATCTCTGGCACTCAGATTTTTTGCCAAAATAATTTGGTCCCTCAAAAGTGAACCACGGTTCACCGTGAAGTCAGCCTGAAGCGGCTTTTCAATTTTGCGTGAGATTGCACTTTCAATATCCCCAACAAACGATCCACGGTTTGATGGCGGTTTTCTAGCTGTTATTCCTCAGCGACGTGGTTCTTCAAATCTTCCACCAACTGACACATCTCGGCGAGGGCATAGGAAGCAAGCTCTAGCGGCGAACGCGAACTAAAACACTTGTCGCCTAACTTCCGAGGTATATCGACTGTAATTCTTTTCTTTTCACTCGTGATAGGCTGGAGAATAATTTCCGCCGGTGTGATAGCCGCAAACACTAGGTCATCTCCCTGTACGCTACGAAACCGTCCTCCTTTTACGTCAATTTTTACGTCCTTTATTTGGAAGTCATCAAATTGGCAGTCTTCAATATGCACGTCAAAATTTGAATCCTCATCAAAGTCCAACGCCCCCCAAAGAGTTGTCTTCCTGGGTATAACTTTCATCTGAGGCTCTAGCCCGTGCTCGGCGTCATTTCGAGCTTCGCGCAAATAGAACAAAACATCGTCGTCACCGTTGGAAGCATTCTTAACTTTGTGAGCCCATGCACGAGTTCCTTTCTGCTTCATTCCGTGAGAAATCACCTTACCCATTGTCCGAGAAAAACCTGCGAGGAAGTCTTCCCATGCGTCGCGTAGTTCGCCGCTTTCCTTAGCCTGTGTCATTTGTTCAAATGCGGTTTTAGTTCTTTTTAATGCTCTTTCGATCTCAGGGTTCGACATTGGTAATCAATCACTAATTGCTTCTTTGGACCGCATGTTGCCACTTCCCTGTTCTACCTAAAAGCCCTTAAGGTACCCGTCGCGTTCCATCCTATCGACGATCTTACGTTGCACCTGTCGCAATTCATCCCGGCCCAGCCCGTGGTTGTAAATCTCACTAGCTCTGCGCTCATCCTTAGACCAGCCGCCAAGCTGCACAGCGTCCTTGTCGTCAACGCCCGCCCTGTGTGCGATGGTCCGCCACGTGTGCCTTAACGAATGAAAGTCCAGCATCACGTTGCCTTCAGGTCGGCCCAGAACATCATCCCTAAGACGGCTATACAACTGACTGGCTTGCTTGCTGTTGCCTGATTTGGGGTCCAGACTGAAGGCCCAGAGAAGCCTGCCCTTGGGTCCATCTCTACTCTCCACTTCATTTCGCAACTTCAATACCGTCGCTTGGAGCTCAGTGGGTACGGGGGTCCACCGTTTAGCGTTTTCGTTTTTGCCAATAATGATCTTCAGCCCAGCGCCGTCAGAATCTACATCCTCAACTGTGACCCTAACCAATTCGGAAATGCGTGTTCCGAGTGTCAGGCCCAGACGCATCAAAACTCCCAACGGTGTTTCCTGTGAACGCGCTACGAACAAAGCACTGGTCTGCTCTGGTCGGTACATCAGCCTTTCTTTCTTCGGCGTGGCGGCTTCCCTAGTAACCCCTTTAGGTAGCGTGAAGGGTTCCACTGAGGGATTGCTTGTGGCCTTGGTTTCTACAAGCCACGCCCAAAACGTGCGAAGCTGCGTCGTGAGTTTCTGGATGGTCGCTCCTGCTAGCGGCTCCTCTGTCCGCTCCGACACGATGCCCCCTAGGTATTCCCTGAAGGCCACCGCCTCAACGTCTGCCACATCGTCCACAAAAAGGTTGGATATATCACCGCCCAGAAAGTCGACCAGATAGCGAACCGAAGTCCGAAAATCATTGATGGTTGAACTTCCCAGCGGTTTATAACCTGAAGCGTTCCCCGGTGCTCTAGCCTCAATATACGCCTCAACCATCTCAGCCAGTGGTCTGGATGTAGCCATGCCCCTTTTACCGAACGCATCTCGCACCGCGCTGGGCGCGTTCTCAACATCTTCATAGAACACATCACGCGCCAGCATCGCGGCTTCAGGGTCGGGGTCTGCCATGGCCTCAGCCCATCGGTCTGCCGCAGCAGTGCTATATCGGTTCCTACCCAGCGCTTGTAATTCCAACTCTCGAACCTTGCTAAGTTCCACGTCGCGTAGCTTACGTGCCGTGGTTTTGTGCTTAACACCTCCAAGGCTTCTTATGATGTTGCGACCAAAAAGTTTGCCCGTCTCTGGATCAGTGGTGCCCTTTAAAATTTTGGGCGTAGACATCCTAAACCGCCAAGCCGTACCGGGTCCGCGTGGTTGCTCAAGATTCCTATCATTACTCATGGTCTGCTCTTACGTGGTGTAAATTCGTGGTGTAAGTCCACCACTCTCGTAACACCACACACAGCAAATGGTCAATAAAATAGGGGTTCGCAAAATCTGGCGACCCCGGCAGGATTCGAACCTGCAACCTGCCCCTTAGGAGGGGGCTGCTCTATCCAGTTGAGCCACGGGGCCGCGTAAGGCTGTCTGTAACCGGCTTTTTTCGGATTGTCATCGGTTATGCGTAACAGTTGAACAGATCGCCCTGTTCACGCTACCATTGTCGAAACAAACTATGCAGGTATCCCCGGTGACAACAGAAACTAAACGCCCTCTTACCCTTCGTGATGTCTCGGAAGCGTCCGGAGTGTCCGAAATGACGGTCAGCCGGGTGCTGCGAAACCGAGGGGATGTGTCGGATGCGACCAGAACCCGTGTTCTGGCTGCGGCGAAAGAGCTGGGATACGTACCCAACAAGATCGCGGGCGCGCTGGCGTCCAGCCGGGTCAATCTGGTGGCGGTGATCATACCATCGTTGTCGAACATGGTTTTTCCCGAGGTGCTGACCGGCATCAATCAAGTGCTGGAAGATACCGAATTGCAGCCCGTCGTGGGCGTGACCGACTATCTGCCCGAAAAAGAAGAGAAAGTGCTGTACGAGATGCTGTCGTGGCGACCATCAGGCGTCATCATCGCCGGATTGGAGCATACTGAAGCCGCGCGCGCCATGTTGGATTCTGCCGGTATTCCGGTGGTTGAAATCATGGATACCGACGGCAAACCCGTGGATGCTATGGTCGGGATTTCGCATCGCCGGGCCGGGCGCGAGATGGCCCAGGCAATCCTCAAAGCAGGGTACGAACATATTGGTTTCATGGGCACCAAGATGCCGCTTGATCACCGGGCACGAAAGCGCTTCGAAGGGTTCACCGAGGTGCTGGGAAAACACGGTGTCGAAATCGAAGATCGGGAGTTTTATTCCGGAGGTTCAGCGCTGGCCAAGGGGCGAGAGATGACGCAGGCCATGCTGGATCGGTCTCCGGAGTTGGATTTTCTTTATTATTCCAATGACATGATCGGGGCGGGTGGACTTTTGTATCTGCTGGATCAGGGAATCGATGTGCCCGGGCAAATCGGTCTGGCCGGGTTCAATAATGTCGAACTGCTGCAGGGGCTGCCGCGCAAACTGGCGACCATGGATGCCTGCCGGCTTGAAATAGGTCGGCAGGCCGCCGAAATCATCGCGACGCAGCTGCAAAACCCCGAAGCCGAGATCGAGAGCCGGGTAACGCTGACCCCCAAAATCAGTTTCGGCGATACGCTCAAACGGCGCTGAGCTGGTGACACTGCGTCATCTGGACAACAAAACCGCGCGCGCTGTTTTCATGGATCGTCACGCGCTTTTGGAATCGCCTGCGGGCAGTGCCAAAGGGGCCGCCCTTCTTGGCCTGATCCATCGGCTTGGCTTCGTGCAACTCGACAGTATCAACACCGTGGCACGCGCGCATGACATGATCCTGTTCGCGCGCAGGCCCACATACCGGACGTCCTACCTCAAACGGCTGTATGAGCAGGATCGCGCCTTGTTCGAGCACTGGACCCATGATGCAGCTGTAATACCGATGGGTTTCTACCGCCACTGGCACCTGCGGTTTCTGCGCGACACCGAGATGCTGAAAGCGCGATGGAAGAACTGGCGCCGAGACGGATATGAACAGCGCTTTGACAAAGTCATGGAGCATATCCGGGATCACGGGCCTGTCGGGTCATCGGATGTGGGCAAGGATGAAAAGAAGGGATCAGGTGGTTGGTGGGACTGGCACCCCTCTAAAACGGCACTGGAGTATCTGTGGCGATCCGGGTCACTGACCGTTGTCGGACGTGATGGATTTCAAAAGCAATATGACCTGACCGAAAGGGTGATCGACACGCATCTCTGCCCCGGACATCTGCCTTGTGACACCGAAGGAACAGTGGACTGGTTGTGCAATGCGGCACTTGACCGATTGGGCTTTGCAACATCCGGGGAGCTGGCCGCCTTTTGGGATACAACCACCGCCGCAGAGGCAAAAGCGTGGTGTGAACAGGCTCTGACGCGGGGAGAAATCGAGCAAATCAGTGTAAAATGCGCAGACGGACGCGACCGAAAAACCTTTGCCCGGCCCGGCTTGATTGACGAAGCACTCAATCTTCCGACAGCCCCCGGCCGTATCCGGGTCCTCAGCCCGTTTGATCCAATGTTGCGTGACCGAAACCGTGCCCAGCGGCTGTTTGGGTTCCATTACCGCATCGAAGTTTTTGTCCCCGCCGCCAAGCGCATCTACGGCTATTATGTGTTTCCGCTACTGGAAGGGGACCGGCTGATCGGGCGCATAGATATGAAGGCGCACAGAGACAAGGATCTGTTGAATATTCGCGCGGTCTGGCCGGAGAAAACCATGAGATGGTCCGATGCCCGCACCAGACGGCTTGAGGCCGAATTGGATCGGGTCCGCCGGTTTGCGGGGCTGGGACAGGTCACATTTGAAAGGGATTGGCTCAAAAAGCCCATGAAACCTTAAACCGCTATTCTTCCAACCCATACAACTCGGCCAACAGGTCCAGCAACAGTTCGTGGCGTTCCTGACCCAGCAACGATTTCATATGCGCGGCCTGTTCCACCATCGCTGCCAGATTGGCGTATATGATTTTTTCGCCCGCATTGCTGATATCGACGATTTGCCGCCGACGATCCTTGACATCGGGTCGTCGGGCAATCAGCTTTTTGTCTTCAAGGTTCTTCAGAATACGGGTCAGGCTGGGCAACAGCAGGCAGGCGCGCTCGGCGATTTGCGTCGGCTCAAGCGGCCCTTCTTCTTTCAAGACACGCAGAACGCGCCATTGTTGCTCGGTGACGCCAGCGTCAGCCAACACGGCCCGAATTGGCCCCATGACTTTTTCCCTGGCCCGCAATAAGGCAATGGGCAGAGAGCGCGACGTCAGCGGAAGATCGCCAGACATATGGAATTGTTGCCGAAATCTAAAATGATAGCAAGTTCAGATGGTTTTCGATGCCAATTGACATGTTTAGAGTCTGTTTTCCCGCATTGCCGCTGCAGCTTGCGCATATCCGCCCGAGGCACCGTCGACAAAGTGGACATGATCATCGCGCGTTGCCGACGGCACGAAACACGTCATCATCGCCTCTTTCTGGGCGTGCAGACCATACCGAATTTTGCCCAGCGCCTGCGCATCATCCAAAAGCCTGGTGATCTTCGACAAGGTTGACGCATCGCAATCCAATGTCATTTTTAACCCATCGTCGAATTTGCGAAAATCGGCGTTGCGGCTGACCATCTCCTTGTAATGAGCGGGTTCAAACTGGCCCAAGCGCATCCCCGTTTTAAACAATAACGCGATTAAAAGGTTTTCGACCATCAGCCGCGCCTTGTGCGGTAGCAAGCGGCGTCCGGCGCGTGAGACATGGGCATCGATATCAAGGCCCGGCGGCGGCCATTTGATCGGGGGGCCCTTCGCCGCAACCGGGTGGCCACCGCGCTCAAGCACTTCGGCCACAGACAGCACCGCTTGGGTTAAAGTCGCGAAATCCCCTTCATCAGTGTCGTTTTCCGGTTGAATGACCAGCGAAACGATGTCTCCATTCCGGGACTGACTGTTAGACCACCTGCACGACAGCCCGGTCAGGTCGGGTTGAGCATCCGGTGCGGCCGGCGGCACCAGATCGCGTCCTGATTTCATCCGTGCCTCGGCCCAGGCCAGCCCACCGCCCGAGAACATGGCATAATCCACCCCTGAGGATGGCCCAAACCGCGCAACCCTCAAATCCCGTCCCGCAGCGCGGATATCGGATAAAGGCACGAGTGTGGCGCGCAACGAGATGGAAAACTCGGCCTTTGCCCAACTGCGCAACGTCGCGAGCGTATCTTGCGCAGCGGCACTGTCCTTGCCCGGTATGGCAAACGCGGCCCCGTCGCCCCCGAAAACATAGGGGAAAACCTTGCCGCCCAGCGCATTGATCATGCCCGAGATCACAGCAGCACCCACCATATTGACCGTCTTGTAGCGCCCCCGCGCGATCTCGCCGGTTGAATCCACGATATCGGCAACGCCCAACACCCAATCCTCGGGCACGGGTGTGAATTTTGAAGGGTCGCTTAGGCTTAAAAAGTTACTGGATATTGGAATCGTGTCATAAAAATCAGTTTTGGTTTCAGTCATGATCTATCCTGAATTACCTGTTCCGATTTCTTCACATAGCTCGATTGTGAAGCCTTTCCGTCCTTTGACCCTCTAAACACATGCTTGTGCCCCGCCGAACGACGTGTCAAGCAGACCGCCGAGGAGGAGATCGATGCAGGCAGGTTTGGTAGTATTGTGTCTGGCATATGTCCTCAGCCAGTTCTTTCGCGCGTTCCTTGCGGTTCTGACCGTGGATCTGGGTCGCGATATCGGCGCAACCGCCGAGGATCTGGCCTTTGCCTCGGGTCTTTGGTTTTTGGTGTTTGCGGGCATGCAAATTCCGGTCGGCTGGGCACTGGATCGGATTGGCCCCCGTCGCAGTTCTGCAATCCTGTTGCTGGTCGGCGGAGCAGGCGGTGCGGCACTGTTCGCGGTCGCAACAGCGCCCGTTCATGTCAGCCTTGCGATGGCACTAATCGGGGTGGGGTGCTCGCCAGTTCTGATGGCGTCCTATTTCATCTTTGCGCGTCAATTCCCGCCTGCGAAATTCGCCACGTTGGCTGCGGTGATGCTGGGGGTTGGGTCGGTGGGAAATCTGGTGGCCTCTTATCCGACTGCATTAGCAGTGGAATGGGTGGGCTGGCGCGCAACACTGACCGGTTTGGCGGTGATCTCCGCCATTGTGGCGCTGGGCATCTGGGCGACGGTACAGGACCCCGAGCGTGTCGAGACCGAGCATAAAGGGTCCGTTCTGGATTTGCTGAAAGAGCCCGCCTTATGGGCGATCCTGCCGCTGATGCTTGTGGCTTATGCGCCATCGGCGGCGCTGCGCGGGCTTTGGGCAGGGCCTTATCTGGGCGATGTATTCGGGCTGGGTACAACACAGATCGGACAAGCCACGCTGATCATGGGTACCGCCATGATTGCCGGAACCTTCGCCTACGGGCCACTGGATCGGGTTTTGAAGACCCGGAAATGGGTGATCTTCGGCGGCAACGCATCTGGTGCTTTGGCGTTGGTATTGCTGTGTCTCTGGATCGATAACACGGTCTGGCAATCTGTGGCCTTGCTGGCCATCATCGGGTTCACCGGGGCCAGCTTTCCGGTCATTATGGCGCATGGCCGCGCCTTTGTGCCGGCGCATCTGGTGGGTCGCGGCGTGACACTGCTGAACCTGTTTGGCATCGGCGGCGTCGGGCTTGCCCAATTCGCTACGGGTCGTATTCACGCCGCCAGTGCTGGGATTAGTTCGACCGCCCCTTACACCGCAATCTTCGGGTTCTTCGCCATCACCCTTGCCATTGGATGCGTGATCTATCTATTCAGTCGCGACAGCATCGACTGACGGATTGGAGGCACCCGTGCAGGATATCGAGGTCATCGCACCCAATCTGAAACACTCCCTGTCGGGCGTGACAACCACGGTGGTCCGGCTGTTGCCGATACAGGAAAAGATGATCGGCATCCGCGCGACCGGCCCCGGCCTTCCCGACGATTTACCCCATATTAGGCTCTGGAAACTGCTGTTTCTGCCCAATCGCAAACGGGTCTGGCATGCGCGGCGTAATACCGAAATGCTGATGGGCCTGATCCTGCGCACTGTGTTCCGACGCAACTACAAACTGCTGTTTACCTCTGCCGCGCAACGCAATCATTCCGGATTCACGAAACGGCTGATCCGTAAGATGGACGCGCTGATTGCAACAACCCCGCAAGCGGCCTCGTTTCTGGAACATCCCGCCACGGTCATCATGCATGGGGTGAACACCGACCTGTTCCATCCCACCGAGGACAAGCAAGCCCTGCGCCAGAAACTTGGCCTGCCCGATGGTCTGCTGATCGGCTGTTTTGGCCGCATCCGCCCTCAGAAAGGCGTCGATTTGCTGGTGGAGGCTGCCTTAAAGGTCCTGCCCCATCACCCGGATGCCCATGTGATCTTCACCGGGCGCGCCACGAAGGAATTCGAGACGTTTCAGGCCGAGCAGGAGCAGAAGCTGCAAGACGCAGGCCTTGGTGACCGCGTGCATTTTCTGGGTGAACGACCCTGGGACGAGATTGTCGAGACCTACCGCGCGCTCGATCTTTTCGTGGCCCCCGCACGTCACGAAGGGTTTGGCCTGACCCCGCTTGAGGCGATGGCCTCCGGCGTGCCCGCCATAGCCTGCCACGGGGTTGGTGCATTCAGCGCGCAGATCAAGGATGGTGAGACAGGCCGATTGGTCGAAAAGGACAACGCGCCGGCATTGGCTGATGCTCTGGAAGACATGTTGCAGGATAGTACCGCGCTGGCTGCAGCCGGTCAGGCCGCCCGCACCCATGTCGAGCAGAATTTTCGAATCGAAGGCGAGGCCCAGGCCATCGTTGAGGTTTATCGATCCTTGCTGAAACAACCCTGAACGGGTTTGAACGGCGTCAAATCGGTGTGACGGGGTGAAATAAGCCGAAACGCCTCTTTTTTCTTTGCCGCAACGCGGCTATGAACGCGCGTCCTTAACTTTGGAGACATGAGATGGGCTATCGCGTCGTTGTCGCCGGCGCCACGGGTAACGTGGGCCGCGAAATGCTGAACATTCTGGCGGAACGCCAGTTCCCGGTTGACGAACTTGCCGTGCTGGCAAGCCGTCGTTCGCTGGGCACCGAAGTAAGCTTTGGCGACAAGACACTGACAACCCAGGACATCGATACCTTTGATTTCACCGGCTGGGACATGGCGCTGTTTGCCATCGGCTCGGACGCAACCAAAGTCTATGCGCCCAAGGCGGCTGCGGCAGGGTGCGTGGTGATCGATAACAGCTCGCTCTATCGTTACGACCCGGACATTCCGCTGATCGTGCCGGAATGTAACCCGCAGGCGATCCACGACTACAAGAACAAGAACATCATCGCCAACCCCAACTGCTCGACCGCGCAGATGGTGGTCGCACTGAAACCGCTGCATGACCGCGCACGGATCAAGCGCGTGGTTGTCTCGACCTATCAGTCGGTGTCGGGTGCCGGTAAGGAAGGCATGGATGAGCTTTGGGATCAGACCAAAGCGGTTTACAACCCCACCACCGAGGTGGAACCGAAGAAATTCCAGAAGCAGATCGCCTTCAACGTCATTCCGCAAATCGACGTCTTCATGGAAGACGGCTCGACCAAGGAAGAGTGGAAAATGGTGGTGGAAACCAAAAAGATCGTCGACCCGTCGATCAAGGTCACCGCAACCTGCGTCCGCGTCCCGGTTTTCGTCGGCCATTCCGAGGCCGTGAATATCGAGTTCGAGGAGTTCCTGGACGAAGACGAAGCCCGCGACATCCTGCGCGAGGCTCCGGGCATCATGGTGATCGACAAGCGTGAGGCCGGTGGCTACGTCTCGCCCATCGAATGCGCGGGCGATTTCGCGACTTTCATCAGCCGTATCCGTCAGGACTCGACCATCGAGAACGGCCTGAACCTGTGGTGTGTCAGCGACAACCTGCGCAAGGGCGCGGCTCTGAACGCGGTGCAGATCGCCGAATTGCTGGGCCGTGAGGTTTTGAAAAAGGGCTGATTGGCTCTCCTCATCACGATTGCAGGGGCCGTTCGCAAGAGCGGCCCTTTTTGCTTGAAAAGCTTCGCGGCGCCTGCAACCTTGGCGCGAAAATTCCTTTGTTGTGAGCTTTTATGAAACGTCTGACTTATCTCCTGATCCTTATGCCAACCCTGCTGCACGCCGAGACCTTTGCCATCGACACCAAAGTCAGCGCAGTGACGATGTATCCCCGAGGCGCAGAAATAACCCGGTCCGGGTCATTCAGCGTCCCGGCTGGAAATCACCGTCTTGTCCTGCTCGGAGTCCCGGAAGGGAGCGTGGAGAGTCAGTTTTTGACTATGCAAGTGCAAGCTGACGGGTTGACCCGCACCGCGCTGATCGTCCGGGAAGGGAATGTTCCATGGCATGATTACGTCAGCGATGACGTCAAGGCCGCCGAAGATCTTGTCACTCGGGTCGAGCGTCGGATCGAGGCGGTCAAGACTCTGGCCGAAACCGCA
Organism: Ruegeria sp. AL1; assembly: GCF_056540905.1. NCBI lineage: Bacteria > Pseudomonadati > Pseudomonadota > Alphaproteobacteria > Rhodobacterales > Roseobacteraceae > Ruegeria > Ruegeria sp. AL1. Next base: position 122,528 of record NZ_JBQFXP010000008.1, on the reverse strand, counting down.
CGGTTGAAAGCCCAGGCCGCGCAGCACAAGATTGCGTTTCTGTCCAATCTTGGCCGCAATGAAGGGCTTGCCGGATCGGATGCCGAAAACCTGCGCAACATCGCGCGGATGATCGACCAGGAAAGCCTTGACGCAGAGAACGCCGCCCAGGCAGCAGAAATAGAAGCGCGCGAAATCGAAACACAGCTTGAAGATCTGGATATCGAATTGCAGGCCGCCAAGGCCGATCTTGCTGCCCTGCTGCCGGAAACAGACGCGCGTGTTTTTGTGGCCGTCGACATCAATGCGCCTGAAGATACGGAAGGAATGGTGTCGCTGTCCTATCTGGACACGTATAGCGCCGGCTGGCAGCCGGGATATGACTTTGACCTGATCACCACAGGTTCGCCTGAGGTGCGGATCGACCGCCGCGTTCTGATCACGCAGGAGACCGGCGAGAATTGGCGGGACATCACACTCAGCGTCTCGACGCTACAACCGGTCGGACAGAATAGCGCGTCGTCGATCAGACCCCAGCGCCGCACCATCAGTGAAGAGGTCGCAAAACTCGAAGAACCGGTGGTTGAAGCTCATGTTGTTTATGAAGAGACCCAAAGATGGATGCCAGACGCCGCATCGGTCGAAGGAACGGGGCTGACCTATACCCTTCCCGGACCGATCTCATTGGCCAGCGGATATACGATTGCTGAATTTGCTTTGGACAGCAAAACCCAATCGGCAGAGCTTTTTGCAACGACCACCCCGCTGAGGGATGACACCGCCTATCGCACAGCACGCTTCAGCAACCCTTACGAGCAGAACCTGCTGTCGTCGAACGCGGTGAGGTTTCGGGTCAACGGCGTGCTGGTCGCTACTGATTCCGTTTCGGATATCGGACCCGGTGAAGAGGTCGAATTGGGGTTCGGCCCACTGTTTGGGGTGACCGTGCAGCGACGCATTCTGAACCGCAGTACCGGTGATGTCGGACTGATTTCCCGTTCCAACCAGAATATGGAACGCGCACAGATACGGGTCGAGAACTTTACCGATCAGACATGGCCCCTGCGCATTCTGGACCGCGTACCTTATTCGGAACAGGATGATCTGGACATCACATGGACGGCGGACCCTCGGCCGACCACGGAAAACGTAGACGACCAGCGCGGCATTCTGGCCTGGGAGGTCGAGCTGAAACCGGGCCAATCGGAAACCCTGCAGCTGGATACAACCCTGAACTGGCCGGAAGGAATGGTTCTCGACTAGGCCGCGCCTGAAAAGCTGTTGCACGGATGTTGGTACTTCCGATCCTGGCCGGATTGTTTCGACCCGTCCAATTGACAAAGGCGTCAATCAGACCACAATCACATGGCAAATCGCAAACGGGCGGAAAGACAGCCCGGATAAACAATGATCGAGGCTAACCTGCAGTTTTTGGCCACCAATAAACCTGTACGAGGATTGATCTTCTTCTGCTCAGCCCTGTTGGTCGCGCTGATGGCCGTTGGATTCACCGGGCATTACTTTGCAGCAGGCGATTCCATAGCGCTTCTGCGTCCTCAGGTTGGCGTGTTGCTTGTGTTCAGCACGGTCGTGCTTTTGGCCGCGCGCGCAAGGAAGTTCGCGCTTTTGACCCTTGCCTCTGCCACCATCGCCATCGGTTCCGTGGCCTCGGGCGTGATCTCTCCTGCAGATGACTGCGATGACGCCTGTTTGACGCTCTATCAGAAAAACCTGATGTCCCAAGCCTGGCCGCGGTATCCGCTGACAGATGACATCCTTGCCTCGGGTGCGGACATCGTGACCCTGCAAGAAGTCTCCAGCCACAACCAGAAATACATGAGCCCCCTGTTCGAGCGCTACCCGTCATCGGCAATCTGCGAATTCAGACCCGAACAGAACGTGGCGATCCTGTCGGCGCTGCCGGTCATCGAAGGATCGGAATTCTGTCTGCCGGGTGACGGTATGGTCGGGGTGCAGATCGTGACCCCAACCGGGGACCCTTTGTGGGTTGTATCGCTACACCTGAGATGGCCTTACCCCTATAGCCAGTTCGAGCAAAGCAAGATAATTGCTCAACGCATTAAAGAGCTTGATGGCCCGGTGATCATTGCAGGTGATTTCAACATGGTGCCCTGGGCCAGCAGTGTCCGGCGCATCGGCACAGCCGCGAACAATCGAAATTTTGGCTCGATCCTGAACACTCATTCGCTGGGTAGCTGGATGGTTCCGATGCCGATTGACAATTTGCTGGTGCCCAAGGGCAGCACGGGCTCGGCCGAGCTGCGCCCTTTCATGGGGTCCGATCATCTTGGGATTAAGGCGCGCATTGGCCTGCCGCGTTAAGCCCTATTGCCCGCTTTCGACAAGACCTTTCAGATTGTCCAGCCCGCGCTCGTAATCGGCACCAACCCACTTGTCCATCATCAGGCCCATCCACCGCGACATGGGGTTCAATCCCAGATCGGATTCAAACCCCCACGTAACCTGAGTTGCAGCCCCTTCAGGTTGCAGAACAAACGAAGAGGATGCCTTACCCATAGAGCCAAAATCAAGTGCCGTCTTTACGCTTTGATCCGCGACGCTTTCGATGATTTCCTGCGAACCGGTTCCGACCTGCGGATGCTCGGAGCTCCAGTTCAGAACGTTCCCTACCCCAGAAGCCGGCCCGTCATAAGACAGCTTGGTTTCCGGGTCCCGCGACAACCAAGGTGACCATTTTTCAGTTTCCTGCATGGAGTTTACGTATGGAAATATGGCGCTGGCCGGGGCGTTGATCGTAACGCTGCGCGATACTTCGGCCTTGCCCGGCAACACATAGGATATGCCGACCAGAGTCAGCAGAAGAACTAAAATCGTCAGTAAAATTCTTTTTATAAACAGCATATTCAGCCCTTACATCAGATACAGGCATCCTCAGCTTAACACAGAATGCGCTGAATCCGATGTACGTGAGACCGAGATTGGGGGTCTGTCGGATCAGACCGGCTTGAACGCGCCGGTTTCCGGATCGTAGCACTGCAGTCCGCCTTCGCCGATATCGGTCCAGAGACCGTGAAGGCTCAGCGCGTTGGACTCGACTGCTGAAGACACAAAAGGAAAGGTCATCAGGTTTTCCAATGATGCCACGACCGCCTGTTTCTCAAACTGTCGCGCCTGATCGGTTCCATCTTCGACATCTGCAACCAGATCGTATTTGGGTTTAAGGATATCCATCCAGCGCCCGACAAAGCTGTCTTTGGCCTCCAGTTGCGGGGCTTTGCCCTTGCACATGTCGATGCAGCCTTGAACGCCACCGCATTGTGAATGACCCAGAACGATCAGATGTGCCACTTTCAAAGCCGTAACCGCGTATTCAATCGCAGCACTGGTGCCGTGATGATCGCCATCCGGGGCATACGGCGGCACGAGGTTCGCAATGTTGCGGTGAATAAAGAACTCACCCTGATCCGCTCCGAAAATCGAGGTCACATGAACCCGGCTGTCGCAACATGAAATTACCATCGCGCGCGGGCGCTGACCTTCGGTCGCCAATCTCCGATACCAGACCTGGTTTTCCGAGTAAGTCGTCGCCTTCCAACCGTGATACCGTTTCGCCAGGTAAGTTGGCAGAGGTTTGGCTTTTTGCATTCCGTGGTCCTTGCGTACTGAGATTATCCGCTCTGTAACCCGAATTCTCGCAAAATTCGAGACATTATCGAGATGCGGGTCAAGGATTTGCAAAGGAGTTTGATGGCAGGATCGTCCCGTGCCGTGGGGGCATGCAAGCTGAGGTGAACGTGGTGGAAAAGATAATCACGCTTGAACAAAAGGAATCCGTGCGGCTGGATCCGGATCGTTTGAACATGCTGTGTCGTCAATTGGGCGATACCAACGCAATCGATGTTCTGTGCCGCACGGTCGAGGAATTGGCCGTGCGGCTGTCTAATTGCGAACGGTTCTGGCGACAGCGCGATTGGACGGGTCTGCGCAAATGCGCCAAATCCCTGATCGCCATCGCCGAACAGATCGGCATGACTGCGCTGGCCCGCGTGGCGGGGGATGTGTCACACGCCGTGGATGCAGGCGATGTTGTGGCAACAGCGGCGACGCTGAACCGAATGATCCGGGTCGGAGAACGCTCATTGACGGCGATCTGGGATCAGCAGGATCTTTCAGTGTGACGGGGGTTGCGGGCTGGCCATCGACCGCTAGTCTGGGCGCATCCTAAATCAGCCGAGACACCCATGACCCTGTCCTTTGCCCAGCCCGATGATGCGGCCCTGCCTCTTCATGTTGTTTCCCAATCCGATCTGGACGACTGGTTGTCGACACAGAACGACCACGTGCGGTCCTGGGTTGCGACCAACGGGTTTACCGGAGCGCTGGGTCAAACCCTGCTGGTACCCGATCAAAACGGCGCGCCGGGTTTGGCACTGGCAGGGTATGGAACCAGCGACAAGCGATCCCGCAAACGGTTCCCGTTGGCGGGCGCTGCGGAATCTCTGCCACAAGGAACCTATCGGATCGCGTCCGGCGTCCCTGCCGAGGCTTTGGCCACCGAAGCGTTAGGCTGGCTGCTGACGGGTTATGCGTTTGACCGCTATGCCACGCAATCTGCGGCCAAAGCGGCGCTAATGGCTCCGGATGGGATCGACGCCAAGCAGATCGAAATCCTTGCCGAGGCCGAGGCTCTGACCCGAGATCTGGTGAACACGCCCGCCTCCGACATGGGGCCTGCACAATTGCAGGCTGCCGCAGAATCTCTGGCGGCGGAATTCAATGCGACGTGCTCGGTCATCGTGGGCGACGATTTGCTGGATCAGAACTTTCCGATGATCCACACCGTAGGGCGCGCGGCCGAGCAAGCCCCCCGGTTGATCGAGATGACCTGGGGAAACACTGGTCCCAATCTGGCCCTGGTTGGGAAAGGTGTGTGCTTTGACACAGGCGGGCTCGACCTGAAGCCCGCATCCGCCATGGGGTTGATGAAAAAGGACATGGGCGGTGCAGCCAACGTGCTGGGGCTGGCCCGGATGATCATGGCGCTGAATCTTCCGCTGCAATTGCGGGTTCTGATCCCGGCGGTCGAAAATGCTGTTGCAGGCAACGCGTTCCGGCCCGGCGATATCCTGACCGCGCGCAACGGCCTGACGGTCGAGATCAACAACACCGATGCCGAAGGCCGTCTGGTGCTGGCCGATGCCCTTGCGCTGGCCGAGGAAGGACAGCCGGATTTCGTGATCTCGATGGCGACGCTGACCGGCGCCGCGCGGGTGGCGCTGGGCCCCGATCTTGCCCCGTTCTACACCGATGACGATGATGCCGCCGCCGCTTTGTCCCAAGCGGCACAAACGGCAGCGGACCCGGTCTGGCGCATGCCGTTTCACGAACCCTATGAGGCGATGATCGAACCGGGGATTGCCGATCTGGACAACGCGCCTTCGGGCGGGTTTGCGGGGTCGATCACGGCGGCGCTTTTCCTGCGCCGGTTTGTGAAAGAAAGCCGATACATGCATTTCGACATTTATTCCTGGCAACCCAGCAAGCAACCGGGCCGCAGCAAAGGCGGGCTGGGTCAGGGGCCGCGGGCGGTGCTTGCCGCACTTCCCGAGATTTTAGGCCTATGACCGACCCCAGGCTACTACCGTTCAACGGGCGGGTCGCGCATTCATCGCTGAAGGGTCAGGTGGATGCACAGACCTTTAGCGATGGGGAGATTAGATATTTTCACCGTGTTGTAACGGACATTCTGGACAAGCCCGAAGGCGCGAGACAATGCCAGTTGGTGGCCGGAGAGGGTTTTGTCGTTCTCGACACATTGCAGAAATACCAGTTCGGATACCGGGAAAAGGATGGCTATGTCGGCTGGGTGTTTCCCTATATTCCGGACCGCGCGTTACAACCGACACATCGCGTTAGTGTCCCTCGCGCGGTGGTTTTGGAACATCCTGATGTCACGCAAAACACCAACGAACGGATTCTGCCCTTTGGTTGTGGCGTAGAACACTGGCCCATCCCGGGGCCCGAGCGCGAGGCGGCACTGCGTAGCTCGGGCTGGATCCGCATCATACAACATGGCCATATCCCGTCGCCGGGATACATTCGTGAAACACAGTTGGTCGAAATAGACTGGGTCTCGTCAGACCCCGTAACTGTGGCAGAACAGTTTCTTGCCACCCCATACATATATGGTGGTGACACAGGGCTTGGAATTGACTGTTCCGGCTTGATTCAAGTCGCGTTTCAGTCCTGCGGATTGTCCTGCCCGCGCGATAGCGACATGCAATCAAGGTTTTTCAAACCGATCTCGAAACCTGACCTACGCCGAGGCGATCTGGTGTTCTGGAAAGGTCACGTGGGGATGATGTTGGACGCGGAAACACTTCTGCATGCGAATGCCCATCACATGGCCGTCGCCCGAGAGCCTTTGGAACAAGCTGAAAAACGGATCGGTCAGAAAGAATTCGGGGCTATTACGGGATACGGACGGCACCCGGAGTTTTGACGCGCTAGTCCAGATTCACGGGCCGGATCAGTTTGCGCTCCAGCACGCGCAATACAGCACGCAGGTCATGGCCACGCTTGAGGATACGACCGTCCATCCCAACCACCGAATACATACCCTGCCGTTGCCGCAGCCGCGGATGTTTTTCCACACGATAGATCGGGTGTTCTGCGGTGCGACGGAAAATCGAGAAGATCGCCACATCCCGCAGATTGGAAATACCATAGTCCCGCCACTCTCCGGCGGCGACCATCCGACCGTATACGGACAGGATATGAGACATCTCTCGCCGGTCGAACGCGACGGGCATCTGGGCCGAGTTTGCAGAGAACCGGCTGGGAGGCTGCATGTTCATACGCCAAGCCTTGCCGGAAATCGCTTCTGAATCAAGTCCGCACGGCGCAGGTGTGGTATTTTTGGATCGCGCCGCCGTTACCGGCGTCCAACCTGGCGACAGATCAGGATCACCGGCAACAGCCCGACTGCCAGAATGACCAGTGACGGTACAGCCGCCCCTTCCAGCCGCTCGTCAGAGGCCAGACGATAGGCCTGAACAGCAAGTGTGTCGAAATTGAACGGGCGCATGATCAGCGTGGCGGGCAGCTCTTTCATCACGTCCACAAAGACGATCAGCAGTGCCGTCAGCAGCGACGGCGTCAGGATTGGCAGATGCACCCGACGTAATGTCCCCAGCGGGGACTGACCCAGCGACCGCGCAGCCGCATCCATATTGGCATGCACGGTGCTTTGCCCCCCTTCATAAGCACTGAGCGCCGCAGCCAGAAACCGCACCATATAGGCCGCAACCAGCAACCAGATAGACCCTGTCACCAGCAATCCGGTCGAGATGTCAAAAGTCCGGCGCATCCAGGCGTCCAACGCATTATCAAATCCTGCAAATGGAACAATCAGACCCACGGCAATCACACCGCCCGGAACCGCATATCCAAGGCGCGCGAGATAGGCGGAAATCGACGAGCCACGCCCCGGTCTGAGCCTCTGGAAGAACCCCATGCAGATCGCCGCACAGACAGTGATGACCGCCGCGGTTCCGGCCAGCGTCAGCGAGTTCCGGATAAAGCCGACATAGCGTCGTGACAGCAGATTTTGTTCAGACTCCATGCCCATTTGCACAAGGATTACCACCGGCAGAAGAAAGCCGAACAGGACCGGGATCGCACACAGAAGAAAGGCCGCAATGGCCTGCCATCCCTTGAGTTGCGCAGCAGGAAGAACCGCATGGCGTTTGCCTGCCTGATAGTATTTGGCCTTTCCCCGTTGCGTGCGTTCAGCCACCGCCATGACAAGGGCAAACCCCAGCAAACACAGGGCCAATTGGGCGGCAGCCGCCCGGTCGGCCATTGAAAACCAACTGGTATAGATGCCCGTGGCAAAGGTCTGCACGCCGAAATAGGCCACGGTGCCGAAATCGGCGATGGTTTCCATGACGGCCAGAAGAACACCGCCCGCAATGGCCGGGCGCGCCATGGGCAAAGACACGCGCCAGAACGCGGACCACGGCCCGTTGCCCAGCGCGCGCGCGGCCAGAAAGGCGGTCGCGCTTTGCTGCAGGAAGGCTGCGCGGGCCAACAGATAGACGTAAGGATAAAGTACAAGGATCAGCATGACCGCCGCGCCCTCGGTCGAGCGGATCTCGGGGAACCAATAGTCGCGGGGCCCCCAACCGGTCACATCGCGCAGGGTGGATTGGACGATTCCCGGGTGATCCAGAATGAACGTGTAGGCATAGGCCAGAACGTAAGCGGGAAAAGCCAGCGGCAACACCAGCGCGATTTCAAGCACACGCACGCCGGGAAAACGCGTCATCGTCACCAGCCAGGCCGCACCCACACCAATCGCAAAAGTTCCGATGGACACCAGCACCACAAGAACCGCCGTGGTCATCGCGTACCCTGGCAAAACAGTCTCTAACAAATGAGAAATCGTGTCCGTGCCGCCTGTGAACGCCGCCAGAACGACCGCCACCATGGGCAGCAGACAGGCTGCGGCAACCAGATAGGCGATGCCACCGACCAACCGTGTTCCCAACGCACCGCGATTGCGCGTTCCGTGTTCTGAGTATTCGACTTCGGCCATGGCTCCGGCGTTTTGACTGGCGACCTTACTGGGCTTCGCCTTTAATCGACCAAAACGCTAAGAAACACCAGTGGCAGGGTCAACAAATCTGCGAAACATGCTGCCGCAGATGTGTTGATGCGTTACTCGTAGACGCGCTGATCCTCGATCACCAGCCCGTCTTTGGGCAGGGAACCCGGTGCCACGACCTCGATCGCGCCTTTGAGTTTCAGAACCTCAACCACAGATCTGGAATAGGCACCATCATTCTCGCAGGGGCTTTCGATCTGCACGGTCATGGTGTCCATCTCACCCTGACGGGCGGCAATGACGCGGGCCTTGACGATCTCATCATGTTTGTCGACCAGCGCCGCGACCTGTTCCGGGCGCACGAACATGCCCTTGATCTTGGTGGTCTGATCGGCCCGGCCCATCCACCCCTTAATGCGCATATTGGTGCGACCGCAGGGAGAGGCTCCAGGCATGATGGCAGACAGATCGCCGGTCGCGAAGCGGATCAGCGGGTAATCGGGGTTTAGCGTGGTAACAACGACTTCGCCCACCTCGCCCGGGGCGACAGGCGTTCCGGTGCCGGGGGTGACAATCTCAACGATGACGTGCTCATCGATGATCATCCCCTCCATCGCGGGGCTTTCATAGGCGATGTTGCCGAGATCGGCGGTGGCATAGCATTGCAGGCAGGCGATGCCGCGATCTGCGTATTCCTGACGCAGCGACGGGAACAGCGCACCACCCCCGACAACGGCTTTCTGGAAGTGCAGGTCAACACCCATCGCATCTGCTTTGTCGAGGATGATCTTCAGGTAATCCGGCGTGCCCGCATAGGCCGTACAGCCCACATCACGGGCGGCGGTCACCTGCAGTTCGGTCTGGCCGGTGCCTGCGGGCAGCACGGCGGCCCCAACCGCTTGCGCGCCGCTTTCAAAGATCATGCCCGCCGGGGTCAGGTGATAGCCGAAACAGTTCTGCACGATGTCGCCGGGGCCAATCCCGGCGGCGTTCAGGAACCGGCCCATGCGCCACCAGTCATGATCGGTGCTGCCGGGCTCATAGATCGGGCCCGGAGACTGAAACACATGCTGGAAATGCCGCGCGGGCTTGACGGTGAACCCACCGAACGGAGGCCGCGTGCCCTGCGCCTGCGTCAGATCGGATTTGCGCAGCACCGGCAGGTTGGCCAAAGCCTCGGCACTGGTCACAACGCTCGCGTCGATGCCTGCAAGGATATTTGCATAACCAGGGGCCGATTGCGCCCGCTCGATCTGCGCCGGCAGCGCGCGGGCGTGATCGGCCGCGCGTTCATCGGCGGATCGGGTTTCAAGCTTGTCGAAAAAACTCATCGAAAGATCCTCCATCCGCTTACAGCCATCTCTTGCGGCGGCGGTATGAGCGCACGTCGCGAAAGCTTTTGCGGCCTTCGTCCGACATGCCGAGGTAGAATTCCTTGACGTCCGGGTTTTCGCGCAGTTCAGCGGCGGGGCCATCCATCACAATGCGACCCGATTCCAGAATATAACCGTAATGCGCAAACCTGAGCGCCACATTCGTGTTCTGTTCAGCCAGCAGGAAAGACACGCCTTCCTTCTCGTTCAGGTCCTTCACAATGCCGAAAATCTCTTCGACTAGTTGCGGAGCCAGACCCATCGAGGGCTCATCCAGCAGAATGGTTTCAGGTCGCGACATCAGCGCCCGACCCATCGCCACCATTTGCTGCTCACCGCCCGAAGTGTAACCTGCCTGCGATTTGCGGCGTTCCTTGAGGCGAGGGAAATAGGTATAAACCAGCTCCAGATCCTGCTGAATTGCCGCCGCGCCATCCTTGCGGGTATAGGCCCCGGTCAGCAGGTTCTCCTCGACCGTCAGGTGTTCGAAACAGTGGCGGCCTTCCATCACCTGAATGACGCCCTTTTCCACCAGATCAGCCGGGTCGCTTTCATGCACGCTGGTGCCGCGATAGGTGATCGTTCCCTTGGTCACCTCGCCGCGTTCCGAATGCAGCAGGTTCGACACAGCCTTCAGCGTCGTTGTCTTGCCCGCACCGTTGCCACCCAGCAACGCCGTGATGCCACCCTTGGGCACGGTCAGGCTGACGCCTTTCAGCACAAGGATCACATGGTTGTAGATCACCTCGATATTGTTGACCTCAAGCAGGGTTTCCGCCTGCACGTCCGTGGTTTGAGCCGCATCCAGCATCAGCGCGTGTCCTCATGCGAGTGTTGGGGTCGGGGCGGCGAGACCGCCGCCCCGGAATTCAAAGCGCCTTAGCTGCAGCGCCCCTCGATGTTGTTCTCTGCGGCGAAAGCCGAGGAATCCGCATCAATCAGCGGCTGAATGACGTCCTGATCCGACTGTTTGAAGTCCGAGATCAGCGACCATGTCTTCGTCGACGCATCCCATTGGGTCACACCCACCAGACCGTCACCACCATGGTTGCCGCACGACACTGAGAAGGTGGGTCCGAAATTCGGCAGGCCCAGTTCGCTCATCAGCGCCTCGTCAATCACCAGCGCTTCCATGCCGTCGCGCATCATGACCGAGTCGATATCTGCGACGCCGTGCATCTCTTGCGCCTTTTTGGCAGCCTCGGCCACCAGCATCGCCGCATAGAGACCCCGGTTATACAGAACCGTACCGGACTGATCGCCCGCACCTGCAGACAGGTTCTTGTCATAGACATGGGTCTTGAGGTCTTCGTAGATCGGGTAATCCGCACCCACATTGTGGAAGCTCAGCGCCTTATAGCCATTTGCGGCCTCACCCGTGGGCAACACGTCGTTCTCTGACCCAGACCACCAGACACCGATGAAATTCTCCATTGGATAGCGGATGTTCGCGGCTTCTTGCACCGCAACCTGGTTCATCACGCCCCAGCCCCACATCAGGACATAGTCGGGGCGGTCACGGCGGATTTGCAGCCACTGTGATTTCTGCTCTTGTCCCGGATGATCGACGGGCAGCGCCACCAATTCGAACCCATGCTTTTCAGACAGTTCTTCAAGTGTGCGGATCGGTTCCTTGCCATAGGCCGAGTTGTGATAGACCAGAGCGATCTTCTTGCCCGAGATGTCGCCGTCATTGATATCAAGGATGTGATTGATCGCACCGGATGCGCCATCCCAGTAGTTGGCCGGGAAGTTGAACACCCATTCGAATACCGACCCGTTCTTGGCCGAGGTACGTCCCAGACCCGATGTCAGCATCGGAATCTTGTCCACTGCAAGCTTAGGGATCAACTGATAGGTGATACCGGTCGACAGCGGTTGATAGACCAGCGCGCCTTCCCCCTTGGTCGCTTCATAACATTCCACACCTTTTTCGGTGTTATACGCAGTCTCGCATTCCGGAACGCTGACAGTGACTCCACCAATGCCGCCGTCACGCTCGTTCAGCAGGGTGAAATAGTCGGCGTAGCCGTCCGCAAACGGGATACCGCCGGCGGCGTAAGGCCCTGTACGATAACTTAGCGATGGGAAAACGAGGTCGGCCATAACCGGACCTGCCGCCATTACGGCGCCCAGCGCCATGGTTGCCAGTTTCAATTTCATCGGGTGTCTCCTCCCTTGGTTGGTCCGATGGTGAGTTCGGGCTTTGCACCCGTTATCTGGTTGGGCCTGCCCGCTTAATGCGGGAACGGCCAGAGTCTGAGCTTTTCTTTTGCAACGCGCCACAGCTGCGCCAGCCCGTGAGGTTCAAGGATCAGGAACATGATGATCAGCAAGCCGACGATCACGAGGTTCAGATGCGCCACGATATCCGTTGGCCAGCCCAGCATATCCGCGCCGACAACCTTCAGAACCACCGGCAACAGAACCAGGAAAGCCGCACCCGCGAAACACCCGAAGATTGACCCTAATCCGCCGATAATGATCATGAACAGAACCAGGAATGATTTCTGGATGCCAAAGACCTCTCCGACCTCGACGGCGCCCAGATAGACAGCAAAGAACAGCGCGCCCGAGACGCCCACAAAGAAAGAGCTGACGGCAAAGGCGGTCAACTTGGCCTTCAGCGGATTCACCCCGATGATTTCGGCTGCAATATCCATGTCGCGGATCGCCATCCATTTGCGGCCTGTGGTGCCGCGCGTCAGGTTGCGGGCAATAACGGCGCAGAATGTCAGGAAGATCAGGCAGAACAGGTAGGTCGCCCAAGCCGGAGCGTTCGGACCGGTAATGATGATGCCGAACACATCCCGTTCGGGCGCGTTGATCTGACCCGAGGCCGAGTAGTTGTAGAACCATGGCACCCGGTTAAAGAGCCAGACCAGAAAGAACTGCGCGGCCAGCGTGGCCACCGCCAGATAGAACCCCTTGATCCGCAGGGACGGCAGACCGAACAGAACGCCGACCAGGGCCGTGACCCCACCTGCCAGAAGAATATGGATGAACATGCTGACATCGGGAAATGCGGTCATCAGTTTGTAACAGGCATAGGCCCCCACGGCCATGAACCCGCCCGTGCCCAAGCTGACCTGCCCGCAATAGCCCACCAGAATGTTCAGTCCGATCGCTGCAATCGCATAGATCAGGAACGGCAGCAGCAGCGCGTTCGCCCAATAATCGTTGATGATGAATGGGATAATCCCAAACGCGACCGCCAGCACGACGTAATACCGGTACCGGTCGAACTTGATCGGGAAAGTCTGGTTGTCATCCACGTACGAGACTTTGAAGTCCCCGGCCTCACGATAGAACATGTCTTACTTTCCCCATTCTTCCTGCGCCTGGTTGCGCACGGCAGCGTCCAGTTGGTTCGACCCTTTGGCATATCCCGTCGCCTCGGATGCTCGCACCAGTTTCAGATAGGCCAGAACGCCCATGATCAGCCCGGCAAAAGCCAAAATCGCGGCGATGGTCAGCTGCCCGTCTGTCAGATCATCCGAAGTGAGGGCGATATAGCCAAACGCCCAGAAGCCGGCCCATGCAATCACGTTGACGATGGCGATCAGTTTTTGCATCGCTACACCCTCTCGATGATCTTCTCACCGAACAGGCCTTGCGGTCGGAACACGAGGAAGATCAACGCCAGTACATAAGCGAACCAGTTCTCGGTCGCGCCGCCCACCAGCGGGCCAATGGCAAATTCAAACAGCTTTTCGCCCACCCCGATGATCAGTCCGCCAACAATGGCTCCGGGGATCGAGGTGAACCCGCCCAGCATCAGTACTGGCAACGCCTTGAGCGCAATCAGCGACAGTGAGAACTGCACACCTGATTTCGTGCCCCACATGATCCCTGCGACCAGCGCAACAAAGCCTGCAACCGACCAGACCATGACCCAGATGAAATTCAGCGAAATCCCCACCGAGAGCGCCGCCTGATGGTCATCGGCCACCGCCCGCATTGCTCGACCCTGCTTGGTATATTGGCTGAACGCCACCAGCGCCGCCACAAGCAGGGCTGCGATGACAGTCGCAATGATGTCCAGATTGTCGATGAAGAAGCCGTAGCCGAAGATGTTGAACGTGCTTTCATCAATCCACAGGTTGATACCCTGCGGCAGACCTACATCCAGCGTCTTGATCTCGGATCCCCACATCAGGTCTGCCACGCCTTCGAGCAGATAGGCGAGGCCAATCGTAGCCATGAACAGAATGATAGGCTCCTGGCCCACAAGATGCCGCATCACGAACCGCTGCACGGCCCAGGCCAGCAGCACCATGACAGCCATGGTCAGGACAATTGCCAGCAAAGCGGGCACGTTCCAGCCAAAGTAGTGGATATGGGTTCCGAATGTGGCATTGATCAGATGCGCAAACGGCACTTGCCCGTTCATGATCCCGACCAAGGTCATCGCCGCAAACAGGGCCATAACACCTTGCGCATAGTTGAAAATTCCCGAAGCCTTGTAGATCAGCACAAAGCCCAGCGCGACCAAAGCGTAAAGAACTCCGGCCATCAGGCCATTCAGAATGACCTCCATCGCGAATACCAACTGATCAGGCATGTACGCCCCCTCTCATGTCTGTCAGATGCTCAGTCATGGCTGACCCCCAGATACGCGTCGATAACTTCCTGATTGTTGCGCACCTCGTCAGGCGTGCCATCCCCGATCTTACGGCCGTAATCCATCACCACCACGCGGTCGCTCAGGTCCATGACCACGCCCATATCATGTTCGATCAGAGCAATCGTGGTGCCGAACTCATCATTCACGTCCAGAACAAAGCGGCTCATGTCCTCTTTCTCTTCGACGTTCATCCCGGCCATCGGCTCATCCAGCAGCAACAGCTTCGGCTCAGCCGCCAGGGCACGCGCCAGTTCGACGCGTTTCTTCAACCCGTATGGCAGGCGCGATACCGGAGTTTTACGAATGTGCTGAATTTCCAGAAAATCGATGATCTTCTCGACGGCTTCACGGTTCTCGGTCTCTTCCGCTTCGGCCTTTCCCTTCCACAGAGCCTGCTGGAGGATGTTGGTCTTCATAAATCCCAACCGCCCGGTCATCACGTTGTCCAGAACGCTCATCCCCTCGAACAACGCAATATTCTGGAACGTCCGCGCGATCCCCTGCTGCGCCACCTCGAACGGGCGCATAGGTGGGCGTTTGGCCCCGTGAAACCAGACTTCGCCCTCCTGCGGGACATAAAACCCCGAGATCACATTCAGCATCGAGGATTTCCCGGCCCCGTTCGGCCCGATAATCGCCCGAATCTCGCCCTCGCGAATGTCGAACGAGATATCCTTGATCGCCACCACGCCACCAAACCGCAGAGTGATGTTCTTCATCTCCATCACCACACCGCCGATCTTGCGACCGTCTTCGGTGACATATCCTTCGGAATTATCCAGCATCAGACACTCCCTGACATAAAAACGGGACGGCGGGCGGGGCGACGACCGTATGGTCGAGCGTCGCTCGAACGGCCCTCATTCCGCCGCCACCTTATGCTGCACGGCTGTGACAACAGGCGCGTCGACGATCTCCAACGTGGCCGAGATCGACCCTTTGCGCCCATCCTCATAAGTCACCTCAGTCGTGGTCGAAACACTGGACGACCCGTCATAGAGCGCATCAATAATGTCTTGGAACTTCTCTTCCACAAACCCGCGCCGCACCTTGCGGGTCCGGGTCATCTCGCCATCGTCTGCATCCAGTTCCTTGTGCAACACCACGAAGCGATGCACCTGACAGCCTGACAACATTTCATCAGCGGCAACCGACTTGTTCACCTCTTCCACATGGGATTTGATCGTCTCTAACACACGCGGATTCGCCGTCAGTTCCTGATACGAACCGTAGGCCACGTTGTTACGCTCGGCCCAGTTCCCCACAGCGGTCAGATCGATATTGATAAAGGCAACGCAGCGATCCTTGCCGTTGCCGAACAGCACGACCTCAAGAATATCCGGGAAGAACTTCAGCTTGTTCTCGACATATTTCGGCGCGAACATCGACCCGTCGGCCATCTTCCCCACGTCCTTGGCGCGATCGATGATCCGCAGATGGCCCGAGTCTTCCTCGATAAATCCGGCATCCCCGGTGGCCACCCAACCCTCGGCATCCTTGGTCGAGGCCGTCGAGTCCGGGTTGTTGTAATACTCGACGAACACCCCGGGTGAGCGATAGTGAATCTCACCTTTGTCGTCGATCTTCAACTCGACATCCGGTGCGGGCACACCAACGGTGTCCGCCCGAACCTCGCCATCGGGCTGCACAGTGATGAACACGGTCGCCTCGGTCTGACCGTAAAGCTGCTTCAGGTTGATGCCCAAAGAGCGATAGAAATCAAAGATTTCCGGCCCAATCGCCTCACCCGCTGTATAACCCACGCGGAACCGACCATAGCCAAGCGTATCTTTTAGCGGGCCATAGACCAGCAAATTGCCCAGCGCGTATTTCAGCTTGTCACCAAAGCCCACCGGCTTGCCGTCCAGCAGCAACCCACCCACCTTCTTGGCGTGCGCCATGAAGTGATGGAACATACGTTGCTTCAGCTTGCCCGCATCCTCCATCCGGATCATGACGTTGGTCAGCTGGGTTTCGAACACGCGCGGCGGGGCGAAGAAATAAGTCGGCCCGATTTCGCGCAGGTCGGTCATCATCGTGTCGGCGCTTTCGGGACAGTTCACGCAGAAGCCGCACCAATAGGCCTGACCGATGGAGAAGATGAAATCGCCCACCCAGGCCATCGGCAGGTAGGACAGGATGTCTTCGTTCCGGGTCAGATGATCGAACTCGGCGGAGTTCTTGGCGCTTTCAATCACATTCCGGTTCGACAGCACCACGCCCTTGGGCTTGCCTGTCGTTCCGCTGGTATAAAGCATCACGCAGGTATCGTCATAGGTGATCGCCGCGATGCGCTTGTCCAGTTCCACATCGAACCGCGCATGACCGGCGCTGCCCTCGGCCATGATATCGTCCAGCGCGTTCATCTGGGAATGGTCGTATTTCCGCATACCGCGCTTGTCGGTATAGAGGATATGTTTGACCTGATTGAGATTTTCCTGAATCTCAATGACCTTGTCGACCTGCTCCTGATCGCCGCAGACCACGTATTTCGCGCCGCAATGTTCCAGCACATAGGCCATCTCTTCGGCGACCGAGTCCTGATACAAAGGCACCGGCACCGCGCCCACCATCTGCGCGGCCACCATCGACCAGTAATGCGCCGGACGGTTGCGGCCTATGACGGCGATATGGTCGCCTTTCTCAACACCAATCTCCAGAAACCCAAGCGCTATCGCACGGATTTCCTTGGCCGTTTCAGCCCAGGACCAGCATTGCCAGATCCCGAAATCCTTCTCCCGATAGGCCGGGGCATCCCCGAACTGAGCGACATTGCGGTGTAGCAGCGCCGGAAGGGACTGCATCCCCTCAGCGCCCGACTGCGTCTGAGCCAATCTTTCTCTCCTCCCCACCCGACCCCTCCCCGGGTCGGAAATGGCGGGTCCGGGATTGTGCCCGAACGCCAATGCCCCATTGAGGGCACGGCCACGATCAGCGTCAAGTTTTGCCTGATGTTTTCTCAATTCTTACGAATTGTAACAGCGGTGGAGGAGTGTTCCTGAGGATTGAACGGTTTACAAGACCTCGCTTGGCGAGGCAGGTGATATGTGCGACCTCTACCGCATGTGTGTTTTAGGCAATTAATTAGGTAAGTTGATGACCAACACCATCTATAGGTTTTTGTTCATATTGAGCTTGCTCACGGGATCAGGGACAGTTGCAGAGCAACCCTCGGAGGTACTGATCCAGGGGCATATTAAAGTTGAAGACGATGAAGTTGTTTTTCGGTTTACTTGTGAAGAGTCTGCGGATTGCAAGGTTGCTATGGGAGACTTTGAAAGCACTCTAAGGCCAGGGCGCAATATCGTTTTCTTCCAGATCGTAAAAAGTGCAGGCAAGTTTCAATTCATCAATGAAAACAGGCACGCGATTATTCAATATGGAAAAAGCGTCAACACGTTTTCAATATTTGATACTGCAGACGCAGATTTTGTCAGAAATGGCGCAAATACTCCGGTTGGGTATCTCAAATTGTCGGTGACACGCATTGAGTAACCCGGTGCTTGCGCGGCGGCTTTTGAGGCTCTAGAGCCAATCCCGCAAAATCGGGATCAGAGGCACATCCGCCGCGGGCATCGGATAATTCCGCAGATCATTCCCCCGCACCCATTTTAACGCCTGACCTTCTTTCGACTGCGGAATGCCCTCCCACTTGCGACAAGCAAACAGAGGCATGAGCAAGTGAAAGTCGTCATAGCTGTGGCTGGCGAAGGTCAGCGGCGCGAGGCAGGAGGTCCAGGTGTTGATGCCCAATTCCTCGTGCAATTCACGGATCAGGGCGGCCTCAGGGGTTTCGCCGGGTTCGATTTTGCCGCCGGGGAATTCCCAGAGACCGGCCATGGATTTGCCCTCGGGGCGTTGGGCCAGCAGGACCCGACCCTCGATGTCGATCAGGGCGACGGCAGATACCAGAACTGTTTTCACGAGCGGTAATCCGCGTTGATCTCGATATATCCATGGGTCAGGTCGCAGGTCCAGACGGTGGATTTGCCCTCGGCCAAGCCTAGATCGACGGCGATTACTAAGTCCTGACCTTTCATGTAGGTGGCAGCGTCTTCTTCGCTGTAATCGGGACTAACCCAGCCTTTTTCGGCGACAAGGATGTCTCCGAAAGAGATGCTCAGGCGGTCGCGATCAGCGGCGGCTCCGGACTTGCCGATGGCCATGACGATACGGCCCCAGTTTGGGTCTTCGCCCGCGATGGCGGTTTTGACCAAAGGAGAATTGGCGATGGCAAGCCCGTGGGTTTTGGCGTCGGAATCCGTGGCAGCTCCGGTCACACGAATTTCTACGAATTTCGTGGCCCCTTCACCGTCGCGCACCACTTGCTGCGCGAGGTCCAGCATTACCGATTCCAAAGCGTCCGCAAAGGCGGTGTTGCCGGTGACATCGACGCCCGAGGCCCCGGTGGCGCACAGAAGCAGGCTGTCCGAGGTCGAGGTGTCGCTGTCGACCGTGATACAATTGAAAGTACGATCTGTCTGTTCACCCAGCATGGCCTGCAAGGCAGATTGCTCCACCTGCGCATCGGTGAAGATGTAGACCAGCATCGTCGCCATGTCGGGCGCGATCATGCCGGAGCCCTTGGCAATCCCCCCAATAGAGACTGTTTTCCCGTCAATCTCGACCTGCGCCGACGCGCCTTTCGGGAAGGTATCAGTGGTCATGATGGCGCGCGCCGCGTCTTCGATGGCGTGGCGGCTGAGGCCCGATTTCAGCGCCTCAAGCTGGGTCACGATACGGTCGTGCGGCAGTGGCTCGCCGATCACGCCGGTGGATGAGGTAAACACACGCTCGACCGGCACACCAGTCGCCGTGGCGACAGCCTGCGTTACCTCGGCCACCGAGGTCTGCCCGAAATGACCCGTGAAAGCATTGGCGTTGCCCGAGTTCACAAGGATCGCCGCGGGCCCGTCGCTGGGTCCGCCGATCTTGTCCTGACAATCCAGCACCGGGGCCGCGCGGGTGGCGGATCGGGTGAAAACCCCGGCCACCGAAGTGCCGGGGTCCAGCACGGCCAGCATCACATCGGTGCGGCCCTGATAGCGGACGCCCGCCGCGACCGTCGCAAAGCGCACGCCGTCGATGGCGGGCAGTTCGGGAAAGCTCGCCGGGGCCAGCGGGGAAACCTTGGTGATCGTCGCCACGGGGGTTACTCCTGCAGCAATTCGATCTGGCGCATGATCTCGGGGCCTGCACCTTCCAGCGCTGGGCGTTCGATCTGAGCCTGCTGGGTCAATTCATCAATTTTGGTCTGAATCGCCTCTTGCCGCAGAGTTTGCGCCAGTTCCTCGCGTACTGCCGCCAGATCCGGGGCCTGCGATTTGCGTTTGTCATTCAGGATCAGCACATGCCAGCCGAATTGGGTCTGCACCGGGTCCGAGATCTGGCCTTTCTCCAGCTCAAGAACGGCCGCCTCAAACGGAGGCACCATCTGTCCCTTGCCGAACCAACCCAACGCGCCCCCGTTAGGTCCGGACGGGCCGGTGGATCTCTCTTTCGCAAGCTCGGCAAAATCAGCTCCGCCATCCAGCTGCGCCTTGATTTCCTTGGCCTCTTCTTCGGTCGCGACAAGGATATGGCTGGCATCAAACTCATCCGCGCCCTCGAAACCTGCGAATTGCGCATCATAGGCGGCCTGAATGGCATCGTCCGTCACGGTGGCGGCGGTGATCTCTTCGACCGTCTGAACCGCGCGCAGGGACCGGGTTTCATTTTCCAGCCGCAATGCATTCAGCGTGTTCAGGTTCTCCTGCTCAAGGCTAAGCAGATGCTGCTGAACCAGTTGTTCGAGGATGAAATCATAAAGCACGTCGTCTTCAAGCTGCTGATACTGCGGCGGCAATGTCGTTGCGGTGGCGATAACGTGACCCAATGTGATCTCGTCCCCGTTCACACGCGCCACAACCGTCGATGCATCGGGCGCGGTTTGAGCGGCAAGCGGCAGGGCCATCGCGGCGGTTATGACCAGCGATGGAAGAAAAGTGAGGCCTTTGGGCATGGAATCATCCTATTTCTTTGCCGCGACGGGGCGCAGCGTTGACACTTCAGAACCTGCCGCTTACATCGCTTTGAAGCCTTGGACAGGGCCGCCTTTCACCCCCCGTATCTATGGGTTGCGCGCAAGGTGGGCAAGCCTGTCGCAACCAAGACAAGAACAGATCCGCTGGAGTGAACATGCTGGGACTCGGAACGCTCGCCAAAAAGGTGTTCGGAACACCGAACGACCGCAAGATCAAGGCGACACGCCCATTGATCGACAAGATCAACGCGCTGGAACCCGAGTTCGAGAAACTGACCGATGAGGGCTTGATCGAAAAGACCGCCGAGCTGCGCAAACGCGCGCTGGACGGCGAAAGTCTGGATGATCTGCTCCCCGAAGCCTTTGCCAATGTGCGCGAAGGCGGTCGTCGTGCGCTGGGTCTGCGGGCCTTTGACGTGCAGCTGATGGGGGGCGTGTTCCTGCATCAGGGCAACATCTCGGAAATGAAGACGGGTGAAGGCAAGACCTTGGTCGCGACCCTTCCTGCCTATCTGAACGCGCTGACCGGCAAGGGCGTGCATATCGTCACGGTGAACGAATACCTGGCCAAGCGCGACTCGGAATGGATGGGCAAGGTATTTGCTGCCGTGGGCATGACCACTGGCGTGATCTGGTCGGGTCAGCCTGATGCAGAAAAGATGGCGGCTTATTCCTGTGACATCACCTATGCCACCAACAATGAGCTGGGCTTCGACTATCTGCGCGACAATATGAAAGCCGAACTGGATCAGGTTTACCAGAAGCACCACAATTACGCGATTGTGGACGAAGTGGATTCGATCCTGATCGATGAAGCCCGTACGCCGCTGATTATCTCGGGCCCATCCGAGGACCGATCCGAGCTTTACACATCGATCGATGCGCTGATCCCCACTCTGGGCGAAGACCATTTTACGCTGGACGAAAAAACCCGAAATGTGACCTTCACCGACGAAGGCAAC
This sequence comes from Ruegeria sp. AL1, assembly GCF_056540905.1. Taxonomy (NCBI): domain Bacteria; kingdom Pseudomonadati; phylum Pseudomonadota; class Alphaproteobacteria; order Rhodobacterales; family Roseobacteraceae; genus Ruegeria; species Ruegeria sp. AL1. The sequence goes on along the minus strand of NZ_JBQFXP010000008.1, from coordinate 100,975 downwards.
GAGTTTCTGGAAAGCCAGCTGCAGGCAGCCGGTCTTATCGAAGAGGGGCATTCGCTCTACGATCCCGAAAGCACCACTGTTGTGCACCACGTCAATCAGGGTCTGCGCGCGCACAAGCTGTTCCAGCGCGACAAGGATTACATCGTGCGTGACGGTAACGTGGTGCTGATCGACGAATTCACGGGTCGCATGATGCCGGGCCGCCGCCTGTCCGAGGGCCTGCACCAGGCCATCGAAGCCAAGGAAGGCGTACAGATTCAGCCCGAAAACGTGACGCTGGCCAGCGTGACCTTCCAGAATTACTTCCGGCTTTATGACAAGCTGGGCGGAATGACCGGCACCGCGCTGACCGAGGCTGAAGAATTTGCCGAAATCTACGGGCTTGGCGTGGTTGAGGTTCCGACCAACAAACCAATTGCCCGTGAGGATGAAGACGACCAAGTCTATCGCACCGCCGTCGAAAAGTATGGTGCGATGATCTCGGAGACCAAGAAAGCGCAGGAAAAAGGTCAACCGGTTCTGCTGGGAACCACGTCCATCGAGAAATCTGAATTGCTGAGCCAGCTTCTGACCAAGGAAGGCATTGAGCATAACGTTCTGAATGCGCGTCAGCACGAGCAGGAGGCGCAGATCGTCGCCGATGCAGGCCGGTTCGGGGCGGTCACCATCGCAACCAACATGGCCGGGCGCGGCACAGACATTCAGTTGGGCGGCAATGTGGAAATGAAAGTGCTGCGGGCGCTGGCCGAGAATCCCGAAGCAGATCCCTCGGAACTGCGCACCAAGGAAGAAGCGCGCCATGCCGAGGAGAAGGAAAAAGTGCTGGAAGCCGGCGGGCTTTACGTCATGGCGTCAGAACGCCACGAAAGCCGCCGCATCGACAACCAGCTGCGGGGCCGGTCCGGCCGTCAGGGTGATCCGGGCCGCACTGTCTTTTACCTGAGCCTGGAAGACGATTTGATGCGCATTTTTGGCTCCGAACGGTTGGACAAGGTTCTGACCACTTTGGGGATGAAAGAAGGCGAGGCGATCATTCACCCCTGGGTCAACAAATCTCTGGAGCGTGCGCAGTCCAAGGTCGAGGGGCGCAACTTCGACATGCGCAAGACCGTCTTGAAGTTCGATGACGTGATGAACGATCAGCGCAAGGTGATCTTCAGCCAGCGGCGCGAAATCATGTCCACAGATGATCTGTCCGAGATCGTGTCAGACATGCGCGAGCAGGTGATCGACGATCTGATCGATGAGTACATGCCACCGAAATCTTATGCTGACCAATGGGATACTGATGGCCTGCACGAAGCGGTCAAGGACAAGCTGACCATTGACGCGCCGGTTCAGGAATGGGCCGCCGAGGAAGGCGTGGATGATGAGCAGGTGCGCGAGCGTCTGGTCAAGGCTGCGGACGAAATGATGGCACAAAAGGCCGTCGCCTTTGGCCCCGAGAACATGCGCAACATCGAAAAACAGGTGTTGCTGCAGACCATCGACGGGAAATGGCGCGAACACCTGCTGACGCTGGAGCATCTGCGCTCGGTCGTCAGTTTCCGGGGCTATGCCCAGCGCGACCCGCTGAACGAATACAAAAACGAAAGCTTCCAGCTGTTTGAATCCATGCTGGACGGTCTGCGCGAGACGGTGACACAGCAGCTGTCGCGCGTGCGCCCACTGACCGAGGAAGAGCAAAAGGAAATGCTGGCGCAGATGGCCGCGCAACAGGCCGCAAGTCAGAAAGCGGTCGAACAGGCCACCGATCAGGCCGAAGCACTGGCCGAGGCCGAAGCCTCGGGCGACCCGCGCCCCGGCTTTGTCGAGGACGACCCCGAGACCTGGGGAAACCCGTCGCGCAATGACAAATGCCCCTGCGGTTCAGGCAAGAAATTTAAACATTGCCACGGCAGGTTGACCTAACGTTATGTGAACTAAGTCACAATGAGTCCGCCTGTCGGCCACATATTGGCCTCGATTCGGCGACAATGTACGACTCGCTCCTTCAACTGGGGAGGGTGTCTTGTTTGTAATAAAGAACTACGTGACCACGGGCGGTACTGTTGCCTGCGCCCTGGCCATCGGATATTTGATGCAGAACGAGACGGCTTTGAGACCCAAGGCCGATCCCGTCACAACCGGCGTGGCAATCGCCTCGACCGAAGATACAGCCTTGGCTGGTCTGGAAGATGTCGTGCTGACATCGTCTTCACCCGACCAGACCCGTGCAAATCCGTTGCGAAAATCGACGTTACCCACTTCGCTCAAACCGCGCGATGCGGCGACCTGCAACGTAACGGCAAGGGCGATGCCCAAGCCCGGTGCATCTGTTCAACTGCAGATCAAAGCGCCCTGCCATACCGACGACTCGATTGAGATTCACCACAGCGGTCTGGTCTTCTCAGCCATGACCGATACACGAGGGCATCTGAACATTACTGTCCCGGCACTGTCCGAATATGCGATCTTTCTGATCTCGCTGGGTGATCAAAAAGGGACCGTTGCCACAACCCATGTTCGCGACATCGCAATGTATTACCGTGTCGCATTGCAATGGCGCGGTGAAACCGAGCTTCAGCTGCACGCGCTGGAATTTGGGGCGGGTTACGGTGACGACGGCCATGTCTGGTCAGGATCGGAATCGGCAGGTGCAGGATCGGTGATCCATTTAGGGTTCGGCGAAACCAATATGGCGCGTAACATCCAAGTCTATTCCTTCCCAAATCAACGCGCATCACAGTCTGGCGCGATCGAACTGTCGGTCGAGGCCGAAGTGACCGCCGCCAATTGTGGGCAGGATCTGGATGTGTTGTCTCTGCAACTGCAGGCCAATCAACGCCTGGAAACCCAGGAAACCACCCTTAATTTTCCGGATTGCAGCGCGGTCGGGGATTTTCTGGTGTTGAATAATCTGTTCCAAGACCTGACAATCGCCGCAAAGTAATAACAGGCAACGCATCGGTTCATAATGACTGTAGCTCGTGCGGCATTGGCCGCGCTGTTCAGTGCATACATCGCTCATCCGGCGGCGGCACAAGATATCTCTCTGACCTCACATGACGGCAAGGTCGAGGTGATCGGCACATTGCTTGGTTATGACGGAGAGTTTTACCGCGTTCAGACCCAGTTCGGAGAACTGACGGTAGATGGCTCGGGCGTCACTTGCGATGGACCGGCCTGTCCAAACCTGACCGATTTTGTGGCTGATATCCGTTTTGCCGGCTCATCGATCATGGCCGAATCTCTGATGCCTGCGCTTGTTCAAGGCTTCGCGGCGCAGGAAAACCTGACCGTCGAAACGTCAAGACCATCAGACGCCGTGCAGATTTATGCTTTGTACCAACCGGACCGAAACGCACCTCTGGCACGGTTGACACTTCACGCGACAGATACCGCGAATGGGTTTTCCGCTTTGGCCGACATGACGTCGGATATCGTATTGGCTCAGCGCGAAATTCGTCCCCAAGAACAGGAGATGACCCGCAATGCGGGGCTTGGCGATTTGACCAAGGCGCGGCGTGCACGCGTCCTGGCGTTGGATGCAATGGTCGCCGTTGTGTCGCCGGACAATCCGGTGCGGCAGATTTCGCCGACCGATCTGACGCGTGTTTTTGCCGCCGAGATTGACAATTGGGCACAGCTTGGTGGGCCGGATGCACCGATTTCATTGCATCTGCCACCTGCCGGATCCGGACTGTCACAGGCGGTGGAAGACCGGTTGATGCGCCCCGCCGGCTTAGCTTTACATGATCACATTATTCGGCACCGCCGCAGCAGCGATTTAATTCAGGCTGTGGCCGAAGACCCATTTGCGATCGGAATCGCCAGTCACGCCGAGGCTGCCGATGCACGGGCGCTTCCTTTGGCTGGGGGCTGCGGTCATGCCTTGTCTGCAAACCGGCACGCGGTCAAAACCGAAGATTACCCGCTGACATCGCCCATGTTCCTCTATCTGCCTCATCGACGACTCCCGCGTGTTGCACGTCAGTTTCTGGCCTTTTCCCTAAGCGGCGCGGCGCAAAAGGTAATACGGCAGGCAGGTTTCGTCGATCAGGCAACCGAAACCACCGCGCTTGAGGCGCAGGGCGACAGGCTGGCCAATGCAATCACAACAGGTGCCACTGAGGTGGGCTTGGAAGAAGTGCAACGCATGATCGAAATCTTGCGACCCATGGAACGCCTGTCCCTGTCAGTCCGGTTCGAGCCGGGCTCCTCGCGTCCCGATGCGCAATCCCGGTCAAATATCCTTCAGCTGTCGCAAGCATTGGAGAGCGGTACATTGGGCGTGCAGAAGGTTCTTTTTGTGGGATTCAGCGATGGGGATGGCGCTGCCGCTGCAAATACGCGTATTGCCTTGCGTCGCGCCCAGACAGTACGGAACGCAGTGTTGGCCGCAGTCGAAACCGCCCTGCCAGCCAGCCTGGACATGGCTGCCGATGGATTTGGTGAAGCGATGCCGATGGCCTGCGACGACACCGAATGGGGGCGCAGAACCAACCGCAGGGTCGAAATCTGGGTGCAGTGACCACTACAAATACCCCTGCGACCGAAAACTCAACTCGGTCGATTTACCGATAATCAGATGGTCATGCAGCGTCAGCCCAAGGGCCGAACAGGCATCCTGTATCCGGTTGGTCATATCAACATCCGACTGTGACGGAGTGGGGTCACCGGACGGATGATTGTGCACTAAAATCAAGGCCGATGCATTCAGTTCCAGCGCCCGTTTCGCCACTTCGCGCGGGTAGACAGGGACGTGGTCCACCGTGCCCTTGGCCTGTTCTTCATCCGCGATCAGCACGTTCTTGCGATCCAGATAGAACACCCTGAATTGCTCGATTTCGCGATGCGCCATGGTGGTGTGACAATAATCCAGCAGCGCATCCCAGCCCGAGATCACATGCCTTTGCATCACCCTTGCGCGGGCCATGCGGTGTGCGCAGGCCTCAAGGATTTTCAGATCAGTGATGACCGTGTCGCCAACCCCATTAATCTGCCGCAGCCGCTCCTCGGGCGCGGTCAGCACACGGTTAAAATCGCCGAACGTGTCCATCAACGCTCGCGCTAAAGGTTTCACATCCTGCCGGGGGATGGAGCGGAACAGCACCAGCTCCAACAGTTCATAATCGGGCATCGCAGTCGCGCCCCCTGACATGAACCTTTCGCGCAGCCGCTTGCGGTGGTCTTTGATATAGGAGGGTAATCGACCAGAGGGCAGCGGCTGCGCGGGCGCTTCGTCCGTGTCAAACAGCATGGGGGCTTCGGCAAAGGCGTCCTGTGTCATAGGCCCACCTTGACGCAGATTCGGTTTCCAACTGGTTAACGTGTCTCACCCGCCATGCGCGCTGTGGCGCGGCGGACCATCATATGCAGCACAATCGAGAACACGCCCAGCGTCAGCATCGCGGCGAACATCAGATCGGTCTTGGCGCGGCCATTGGCCAGCAACATCAGATAACCCAACCCTTGCGAAGATCCGACCCATTCGCCGATCACGGCCCCGATTGGCGCATAAACCGCCGCCAAGCGCATCCCCGAAGCCAGCGAGGGCAGGGCCGCCGGGATACGGATATGCCACAAAACCGCACGCGGGCTCGCTTGCATGGTGCGGGCAAGGTCAAGATAGCCCGCAGGCGTCCGCATCAGCCCATCAAAAAAGGACGAAGTAATCGGAAAATAAATAATCAGAACCGCCATCGCGACCTTGGACCAAAGGCCATAGCCCAACCACAGGGTCAGCAGCGGGGCCAGTGCAAAAACCGGCAGCGCCTGCGTGAACACCAGCATCGGCTGCACCAGCACCCGCGCGGCGCGCGAATTGGCCAGTTGCAACGCCGTCACCACGCCCAAAACGGTTCCGACGGCCAGACCGATGACCACTTCAACCGCCGTGATCCAAGTGTGTTCGGCAATCAGCCAGCGGTTCTGCCACCATGTCTCGGCCACCAGCGCGGGACCGGGCAGGATGAATTTCGGCAACCCGGTCAGGCTGACAATCGCCTGCCAGATGGCCAGCGCAAAGACGGTTGCTGCAAGGGCCGACAGGACTTTCATGCCGCTTCCCGCAGCAGCTTCAGCAGCGCGCCTTGTGTTTCCAACGTCTCCAGATCGTCCACATGGCGCGGCGCGGGGGCTGCGGGTGGATCACAGGGCGTCAGGCCGTGCTGCGTCATCACCACGATGGACTGGCCCAGACGCGCGGCCTCGGCCGGGTCATGGGTGACCAGCAGGACGGTGCGGCCTTGTAGTACCTCGGCGGCCAGATCCTGCATATCGGCACGGGTGCGGGCGTCGAGCGCTGAAAAGGGCTCGTCCAGCAGCACGATGGGGCGGTTCTCCATCAGCGTGCGGGCGAGGGCCACGCGTTGCCGCTGACCCCCCGAAAGCTCAGCCGGTTTCTTGGTCAGGTGATCCTGCAGGCGCATCCGGTCGATCAGCCGGTCCCGGCGCGCGAGGTCTGGTTTCTCACCCCGCAACCGCGCGCCCAGCGAGACGTTCTGCGTAACCGTCGCCCAAGGCAGCAACAAATCGTCCTGCGCCATATAAGCCACGCGCTCGGGCACAGGCTCTCCATCGCTCGCGGTGATCTGACCGCTGAATTCGGCCCCGGTTTCCAACCCCGCAATCAGGCGCAGAACGGTGGTTTTCCCTACGCCCGATCCGCCCAGCAGGCAGGTCCAGTGCCCCGACCCAAGAGTCAGGGTCAACGGCGCGAACAAGGTCGCGCCGTCGATGGTGGCCGTACCGCTGATGGTCAGATCGGGCGCAGAGGTCATGGGGTCAGGCCCATTTGCCAGAAATTGACCTCAAGCTCGGTCGCGGTGTGGAAAGTCTGGCAAAGACGATCCCAGCGCGGAGAGGCTTCGAAATCCGCCCCGATGCGACGTGTTAGAGCCTGATCAAGCAATTCTCCGACCGCGTTACACGCGCCTTGGTAATCTTCACCGGCATAGGTGTTGATCCAATCGCGATAGCTGTCCGAAGTCGCCTCGACCGCCAGCCGCGCGCCGATCTCGCCATAACCCATCACGCAGGGCGCAAGCGCCGCCAGCAGGTCGAGCAGATCGCCGCTGTACCCAGCCTCCAACACAAACCGCGTATAGGCCAGATTCTCGGCCCGTTCGGCGGTGGCGAACAATTCCTCTTGTGAGATCCCTGCCGCCTCGCAAATGCCGATATGCAACTGCATCTCTTCGGCGACCAGTGCGTTCACGGTGCCCACAGCCGTCAGCATTTCCGAATGCGTTTCCGATTTCACCACCGCCAGCGCCCAGGCACGGGAAAAGTGGATCAGGAACACATAATCCTGCCGCAGATAGTGCAGGAACGCCGCGCGCGGGAGCGTGCCGTCCTTCAGCCCTTCGACAAAGGCGTGGCGGGTGTAATCCCGCCACGGGCCCTGCGCGGCATCTCGCATCAGGGCGAAGGCTTTGCCATAATCATTCATTGCGCGGTGACGTCGATGGCGATGTCGCTGACCGGGTTCAAGCTGTCGATCATGCCACTGTTCTTCAGGAACTGCTCAAACCTTGCATAGCGCCCCGCATCAAAACCCGCCGGACGCAAAGCAAACCGCGGCAGCGTGTCAACCCAGGCACGGGCGTTCAGCTCGTCCTGCAGCTCGGGCGACGTGGCCGAGAATATCTCCCAGCTTTTTTCCGGGTTGTTCACGATATACTGGGTCGCTTTTTCGGTCGCGGCCAGAAAACGCGCCACCTTGTCCGCGTCCATGGTTTCAGGGTTGGCGACATAGATCAGCTCGTCATATGAGGGGATGCCTTCCTCTTCGATATAAAAGCACCGGCCCGCGACCCCTTCGATATCCATCTGGTTCAGCTCAAAATTACGGAATGCACCGATTACGGCATCGACCTGCTTGGTCATCAGCGAGGGCGACAATGAGAAGTTGACGTTGATCATCTCGATCTCATCCAGACCGATATCATGCTGGCCCAGCAAGGTGGTCAGGATCGCCTCTTCGACACCGGCAACCGAGAAACCAATCTTCTTACCGCGCAGGTCGGCAAGCGATTGGATCGGGCCGTCTTCCAGAACCAGAAGACAGTTCAAAGGTGTAGCAACCAGCGTGCCCACGCGTTTCAGGGGCAAACCTTCGTGGATTTGCAGGTGCAGTTGCGGCTGGTAGGACACTGCCAGATCGGCCTGACCGGCGGCCACCAGACGGGGCGGAGCGGACGGGTCGGCAGGCGGGACAATCTCGACCTCAAGACCTTGCTCGGCGAAATAGCCATTTTCCTGCGCTACGATGATCGGGCCGTGATCGGGGTTGATGAACCAGTCCAGCAGAACGGTCATCTTGTCCTCGGCCCAAGCGGGCGCGGCGGCCAGCAAGGCAATTGCGGCGATCAGTTTCTTCATAGCTCGCGTTTCCTTTTTTCACGAGGTTGAGGCCGCGACGAGCACAATCTCGCCCGGCCAATCCGGTTCAATCTGTTCCGCTGCGCGCCATGCACGCAAGCCGGTGGCGCAGCACAACGCCAGTCGTTTTCCGTTGTTAGGGTTTAATTTTTGCAGGTCGTCGGGCGATATCCGTTTGGCGTTCGGATGCGCTGGCGTTGAGGCTTCATCCGTGCCGCGCAGTTCGATGATCTGGTCATCCGCCGTCAGTTGAGTGGCCGAGAGGAAGCGGAAACACCTCCTTGGCTCGGGCGCATCATCGAACCGGAAACTGCTGCTGCGCAGGGTGCGGCCATCATATTGGACCATCTGACCCAGAGGAGACGGGTCGATCCCGAGGATCATGTTCAGCGCCATTTGCGCCTGCATCGCTCCAATCGTCCCCACCACGGGGCCAAGAACGCCTGCGGTGGCACAACTGGCCCCACTGTCCGGCGCATCCGGGAACAATGCCCGCAGCGATGGCGCCCTGCCGCAGAAGCCACCGACATAGCCCGAAAGCCCCAGCACCGAGGCGCTGATCAGCGGTTTGTCCTGCGCCAGACAGGTATCCGACAGGATATAGCTGGCGGCATAGCTGTCGGCGCAATCGAGGATCACGTCTGCTTGCGCCACTAAGGTGGCTGTATTCTCGCTTGTTAGAGCCTGTTTTTCGCCAGTGACAGCAATCTCGCCATTCAAAGCGCGACACCGATCCGCAGCGATTTCGGCTTTGGGTCGCCCGCAATCCGCCTCGGTAAACAAGGTCTGGCGATGCAGGTTCGACAAATCAATCGTATCACCATCCACAATCGTGATCCGCCCGACGCCTGCCCCGGTCAGCAATGGCAAGACCGGCGCAGCCAGCCCTCCGGCCCCCACAACGAGAACCCGCGCTGTCGACAGGCGGGCCTGTCCCTCGGAGCCTATTTCAGGCAGCAACGTCTGGCGGGCATAGCGGCTCATCTGGTGACCTCGATCCACTGACGCACCCGCGCCTCGGGGTCGTCGTTCAGGGTGATATCCGTGACGACCGAGACAATATCCGCCCCCGCCTGCAACACACCCGGAGCACGTTCCACGCTCATCCCTCCGATCCCAACCAGAGGGGTATCGCCCACGCGCGCCTTCCATTCGGTCACACGCGGCAGGCCCTGCTGATGCCATTTCATCTTTTTCAGAATGGTCGGATAGACCGGACCCAGAGCGACATAGTCCGGGTCCATGGCCAGCACACGCTCAAGCTCATCATCATCATGGGTGGAGACGCCCAGTTTAAGCCCCGCCCTGCGGATGGCGTTCAGATCGGCGTCGTCCAGATCCTCCTGCCCCAGATGCAGCCAGTCGCAGCCCAGATCAATCGCCTGCTGCCAATAGTCATTCACCACCAGCACCGCGCCATGGTCCCGGCACAGATCGCGGGATGTGGCGATCTGATCGCACACCATGTCCTCGGGCTGATCCTTCATACGCAACTGCACCAGTTTCACGCCCAAAGGCAGCATCCGCCGCAGCCAGTCCGAGTGGTCGAAGATCGGATAGAAACGATCCAGCGTCATGACAGAAAGGCCTTTCCGATCACGGGTGTCGAAGGTTCTGCCATATCGCGCGCCTCGATCGGGTCGGCCTGATGGGCCAGTTGCCCGGCCTCAATGGCACGCATCATGGCGCGGGCCATCATCGCGGGGTCTCCGGCGCGGGCAACGGCGGTGTTCAGCAAGACGGCGTCATAGCCAAGCTCCATCGCATGGGCGGCGTGACTGGGAAGACCGATGCCTGCGTCGATCACCAGCGGTATGTCGGGAAACTCCGCCCGCATCGCACGCAGGGCGTATTTGTTGTTCAGCCCCCGCCCCGATCCAATCGGCGCCCCCCAAGGCATCAGCACCTCGCACCCAGACGCAAGCAGGCGTTCCCCCACGATCAGATCGTCGGTGGTATAGGGAAAGACCTGAAAGCCATCCTCGGTCAGGATGCGCGCGGCCTCGACCAGTTGGAACACATCCGGTTGCAGGCTGTCCGTGTGGCCGATCAGTTCCAGCTTGATCCATTTGGTGCCGAACACCTCTCGCGCCATCTGCGCGGTGGTCACCGCCTCTTTCACCGTATGGCACCCTGCGGTGTTGGGCAGGATCAGAACGCCGAGGTCCTGAATCATCTGCCAAAAGGTCTGCCCTGCCCCGGATTCACGCCTCAGAGACACCGTAGCCACGCCCGCGCCACTGTCGCGAAACGCCTGTTCCAGAATGGCGGGGCTGGGATATTGCGCGGTCCCCAGCATCAGCGGGTTAGGCAGTTCGGTGCCGTAAAACCTCTTCATCCTCAGCCCCCTTGCATTGGCGCGACGACCTCAACCCGGTCGCCATCGGCCAGCTGATGAGCGATGCGCAGGCTTGAGGGCACAAAGCTTTCGTTCACCGCCGTCGCGACACGACCCGAAAAGCCGCATTCCTCCAGCACCTCGGCCAACGTTTCCGCCTGCACCTCACGCGCTTCACCGTTAAGCACGATCTTCATCGACCATCTCCGAATGTTTGTTCTCAAGCGCCAGATCGGCCACGCCCTGCGCCAGCGCGGGGGCCAGCAGGTACCCATGGCGGTACAGTCCATTGGCATAGATTGTCCGACCCAAACGTCGGATACGCGGCAGGTTGTCCGGGAAGGCCGGGCGCAGATCCACGCCGATCTCCAACACCTCGGCCTCGCCAAACGAAGGGTTCAGCGCATAAGCCGCACTGAGCAGTTCCAGCATCGAACGCGCGGTGATCCGGCTGCTATCCTCGGATTCGATCATCGTCGCACCCAGCATATAAATTCCATCCCCACGCGGCACGATATAGAGCGGCATCCGGGGATGCAGCAGACGCACAGGACGCGTCAGCGTAACGTCCGGGCAGCGGATCACCAGCATCTCACCCTTCACACCGCGCAGATCATGCAGATACTCACGCGCATGCAAGCCGCGACAGTCGATAGCGTTCTCCAACTGGGCTGGAGCAAGCTTCTTGTGAAACACCACGCCCTTACCCTTTAGTGCGCAATACAGATCGTGAAGTGCCTGACGCGGATCCAGATGAGCTTCATCCGGAAAATGAAGGGCCTTGCCGAACCCATGCAGATCAGGCTCTAATTTAGTGATTTTACCGCGATCAACTTCCGAAAACCCCTCGGTCCGACGTGCAAAACGGCGCAGGTCGGGCAGATCGCGCGCATTGGCCACCACCAGAGTCCCCTGCCGCGTCACACACGTATGCGCAGCCCACCAGTCGATGGCCGTTTTTCCCAGACGCAGTACAGGTTCTTCGGCGTTTTCGAACTCACACCAGGGGGCCAACATGCCCCCGGCCCACCAGGAACATCCATGCGGCCCGGGCGGGCCGGCAGGATCGAAGACCTGCACCTTTGCGCCACGCGCCGTCAGTTCGCTGGCGATTGCCAACCCGGCCACCCCGGCCCCTATGATCGACCATGTCGTCACGCGGACCAAACCTGATGAAAATGATGCACTGGCCCATGGCCCCGCCCGATATTCAGCGCATCGGCTTGCGAGATCGCACCCTGAAGATACGCATGCGCCTGCGCGACCGCATCATTCAGAGGCAAGCCCTTGGCAAGCCCTGCCGCAATGGAAGAGGACAATGTGCATCCCGTCCCATGGGTGTTGCGAGTGTCCTGCCGAAGGGCCTGGAACGAAGTCACCGAACCCGACGCATCCACCAGAAGGTCATGGCAGACATCCCCTGCCCCATGGCCACCCTTCATCAGAACCGCCTGCGCCCCTATTGCGCAAAGCGCGCGGCCCTGCTCGGCCATCTCTACCCAGCCTGCTGCCTCATCCCCATCAAGCAGACGCGCCGCCTCGGGCAGGTTCGGAGTAAGGACGCTGGCGCACGGCAGAAGAACTTCGCTGAGCGTCTTAACAGCGTCTTCGACCAGCAAGGGATCTCCGGATTTCGCAATCATTACGGGATCAAGCACCACCGGTCCCTCAAACCCGGCAATACGATCAGCCACTGTCTGGATAATCTCGGGCGTTGCCAGCATTCCGATCTTGATCGCGCCCACGTCCAGATCGCTCAGAACCGCATCAATTTGCGCTGAGATCACATCCAAAGGAACACCGTGCACCGCCGTCACGGCCTGAGTGTTTTGCGCGGTAACAGCCGTAATCACACTGGCCCCGTAAACGCCCAGCGCCGACATGGCCTTTAGATCCGCCTGTATCCCGGCCCCGCCGCCGCTGTCGGATCCTGCAATGGTCAGGGCAATAGCCACCATGTCGTTGCTCCATCATTCTGGGGCAACGGCGCATGGAAAACGTCTGTGTTCAAAAGACCGTTCCCTACGCCGGAATTGCCCGGATCAGGTTCGATGGGTTGACGCCGATACGCCTCTCAGCCTTGCAAACAAGGCACCCCAACGGTTGCGCGGAACATCTCAGGCGCGGCGTAAAGAATCAAGTGGTTTTTGCGAGGCTCTGCCTCGCGCTCCGGGATATTTGTAGCCAGATGAAGCTGGGGATCCAAACTTCATCTGGCCCAAAATATCCCGGGGGAGTCGCGGCTTGCCGCGGCGGGGGCAGAGCCCCCTATCACCTGCCTTACCCCTTCATCCCGTCCCAAAAGGACTTTACGGAGGAGAAAAAACTTTTGGACTCCGGGTGGTTATCTTCACCCAGATCTTCAAACTCTCGGAGCAGTTCTTTTTGGCGGCTGGTCAGATTGACCGGGGTCTCCACAGCCAGTTCGATGAACATATCACCCACGCCACCGCCGCGCAGGGCGGGCATGCCTTTGCCACGCAGGCGCATCTGACGACCTGACTGGCTGCCGGCCGGAATTTGCACGCGACCGCGGCCGCCATCGATGGTCGGCACTTCTATGGAACCGCCCAACGCTGCTTTGGCCATGCTGACCGGCACGCGGCAATAGAGGTTCACGCTGTCGCGCTCGAACAGTTTGTGGTCTGACACCTCGACAAAGATGTAGAGATCGCCCGGAGGGCCGCCGCGCATTCCGGCCTCACCTTCACCCGCCAAACGGATGCGGGTGCCAGTTTCGACACCGGCAGGGATGTTCACGGACAGGGCACGTTCCTTCTCAACGCGGCCAGCGCCATTGCAGGACTTGCAGGGATTCTTGATGATCTGACCCAGACCCGAGCAGGTCGGGCAGGTACGTTCAACGGTGAAAAAGCCCTGTTGCGCACGGACTTTTCCCATTCCGGAACAGGTTGGACAGGTTGTGGGTTCCACGCCACCTTCTGCGCCGGAACCATCGCAGGCCGAACAGGCGACCGCAGCCGGGACACTGATCGTTTTCTGTAGGCCCGAGAACGCCTCTTCCAGCGATACGCGCAGATTATAACGAAGGTCGGATCCGCGGGCTGCGCGGCGTCCACCACCGCCACCCCGCTGGCCGCCCATGAAATCGCCGAACAGATCGTCAAACACATCCGAGAACGCGCTGGAGAAATCACCCTGCCCGCCAAAACCGCCACCGGGACGCCCGCCACCGGTTCCATTTTCAAAGGCGGCATGGCCAAAGCGATCATAAGCGGCTTTTTTGTCGGCATCGCGCAGGATGTCATAGGCCTCGTTAGCCTCTTTGAACTGCGCCTCGGCATCCGGGTTGTCTTTGTTGCGGTCGGGATGCAGTTCTTTGGCCTTCTTGCGAAAACCCTTTTTGATCTCGTCCGCCGATGCGCCCTTGGATACGCCGAGCACATCATAGTAGTCGCGTTTTGACATCAGTATTTCCTTCTGCCTCAACGTAATCGGGCCGGCCCGGCGAGCGGACCGGCCCAATTTGGCCAGGTTACCCGTTAGTTACGCTTGTCGTCGTCCAGATCTTCGAACTCGGCGTCGACAATGTCATCGTCACCCGGCGCAGCATCTGCTGCTGCCGGTTCTTCTTCACCTTCTTCGGCTTGCGCCTTGTAGATGGCTTCGCCCAGCTTCATGGCCGCTTCGGTGACGTTCTGGATGCCCGACTTGATCTTGTCGGCATTCTCGGTTTCCAGCTCGTCCTTCAGCGCGGCAATGGCCAGCTCGATCGCTTCGATCGTGGTCGGGTCCACCTTGTCCGAATGCTCCTCCATCGATTTTTCGGTCGAGTGGATGAGGCTTTCCGCCTGGTTCTTGGCGTCGACCAGCTCGCGGCGTTCCTTGTCGGCCTCGGCGTTCTCTTCGGCGTCCTTGACCATCTTTTCGATGTCCTCGTCGGACAAACCGCCCGAGGCCTGGATGGTGATCTTCTGCTCTTTGCCGGTACCTTTGTCCTTGGCCGAAACCGAGACAATGCCGTTGGCGTCAATGTCAAACGTCACCTCGATCTGAGGCATGCCGCGCGGTGCGGGCGGGATGTCTTCAAGGTTGAACTGACCCAGAATCTTGTTGTCCGCAGCCATTTCACGCTCACCCTGGAATACACGGATGGTCACGGCGTTCTGGTTGTCCTCGGCAGTCGAGAAGACCTGAGACTTTTTGGTCGGAATGGTCGTATTGCGGTCGATCAGACGGGTGAACACGCCACCCAGTGTCTCGATGCCCAGCGACAGAGGCGTTACGTCCAGCAGAACCACGTCTTTGACGTCGCCCTGCAGAACACCGGCCTGAATGGCGGCACCCATGGCAACCACCTCATCCGGGTTCACACCCTTGTGTGGCTCTTTGCCAAAGAACTTGGTGACCTCTTCGATGACTTTCGGCATCCGGGTCATACCACCGACCAGAACAACTTCATCGACGTCGCCAGCCGACAGGCCGGCGTCTTTCAAAGCCGCCTGACAGGGCTTCATCGACTTCTTGATCAGGTCGCCAACCAGCGATTCCAGCTTGGCACGGGTCAGTTTCATGACCATGTGCAGCGGCTGACCGTTCGAGCCCATCGAGATGAACGGCTGGTTGATTTCGGTCTGCGAGGTCGAGGACAGCTCGATCTTGGCTTTCTCAGCGGCTTCTTTCAGACGCTGCAGGGCCATCTTGTCAGCAGACAGATCGACGCCGTGTTCCTTTTTGAACTCATCCGCAAGGTAGTTGACGATGCGCATGTCAAAGTCTTCACCACCCAGGAAGGTGTCGCCGTTGGTCGATTTGACCTCGAACAATCCGTCGTCGATTTCCAGAATGGTCACGTCGAAAGTACCACCACCAAGGTCATAGACCGCGATGGTTTGGGTTTCTTCTTTGTCCAGACCATAGGCCAGCGCGGCCGCCGTTGGTTCGTTGATGATCCGCAGCACTTCGAGACCGGCGATCTTGCCGGCGTCTTTGGTGGCCTGACGCTGGGCGTCGTTGAAGTACGCCGGAACGGTGATGACCGCCTGTGTGACGTCCTCACCCAGATAGCTCTCAGCTGTTTCCTTCATCTTGCCCAGAGTGAAGGCCGAGATCTGGCTTGGGGAGTACTTTTCACCGCGGGCTTCAACCCACGCGTCGCCATTGCCGCCATCGACGATGGCGTACGGCACCATTTTCTTATCTTTTTCGACTTCTGCATCATCCACACGACGGCCGATCAGGCGCTTGACGCCAAAGATCGTGTTGTCGGGGTTGGTGACCGCCTGACGTTTTGCAGGCTGACCGACCAGACGCTCATCTTCGGTGAAGGCGACGATCGAGGGCGTGGTCCGCGCCCCTTCGGCGTTTTCGATGACCTTCGGCTGCGAGCCGTCCATGATGGCCACACACGAGTTGGTGGTGCCGAGGTCAATCCCGATTACTTTTCCCATTTTTGCAATCCCTTTCTCTTCAAGGCGATGTCCCGAGGCCGGGACCCGTTATGGCATCCCTGCCCCGATCAGTTGTGCACGAATGGCTCTACACCATCGCGCGTCCCGGCGTATATAAGGGCGCAATCTGGGGCCTGCAAGCGTTCAGAAACGCTGGTTTTAGGGATTCTGTGGCCTTTTTTGGCTAGGTTTTGGCAAGGTTTGGGGATTCTGGCATGGCGCGGCTGGTTTTGCGCGATTTCGATATCCGTAAAGGGTTTCTGGACGGGGACGCGCAGGTTCAGCTTGTCGAAGCGCTGCGCCCGATTCTGAAGGCCGCGCCCTTGTTTCGGCCCGTTACACCATCGGGCAAGGAAATGTCGGTGCGCATGACCTCGGCCGGGGCGTTGGGCTGGGTGACGGATCGGGGCGGCTATCGCTATCAGGCGCAGCACCCGCGCGGCATGGTCTGGCCCGAGATTCCACAACCCGTATTGACGATCTGGCACAGGCTGGTTGGACGTGATCGCGACCCCGATTGCTGCCTGATCAACTACTACGGCGACGGCACTAAAATGGGCATGCATCAGGACAAGGACGAGGCTGATTTCTCTTGGCCGGTTCTGTCCGTGTCCCTAGGCGATGACGCGCTGTTCCGCATCGGCAACACCACGCGCGGCGGCAAGACCGAGTCCATCTGGCTGAGTTCCGGCGATGTGGTGATCATTGGCGGCCCGGCGCGGCTGGCTTATCACGGGGTGGACCGTATCCGGTTTGGCTCGTCCAGACTGTTGCCCAAAGGCGGGCGGATCAACCTGACGCTGCGTGTCGCCACCTAGCGGCGGGCATCCCAGCTTTTCGAGACCTGCTTGCGGGTGTAGAACTCAGCCAGCAATCCGATCATGGTCAGAACTATGCCGACCCAAAGTGCATATTCCCAACTGGAGTTGCGCGGGAAATAGTTGCGGAACACGAAACCGCGGCACTGGTCGATGATGTGAAACAGCGGATTCCAGGCAAACATGGTCAGCATGAAACCGCCCAGCGCGTTGCCCACAAACATCTTGCCCGAGAACACCATGTTCATGCGGCGATAGACGTTCTTCAGAATGGCAACCGTATTTGGAAACCATGGCTTGAGCGCCAGAAACACCAGCCCCACAGAGCATCCGGTGAACCAGGCCAGCACCAACATCGCAAACGCCCCGCCGGGCTCCTGTATCTCCAGCGGAGAAACAGTGACGCTGTAGACGAACAGAATGACGATGATGGAAACAAGTTGGGTATAAAACGAACCAAAGGCAGCAGCCAATAACGCAACCATCATGTTCATAGGGGAATGCAAACGCATAGGGTTATTACCGTCACCGACGCCCCCAATCGCCCCGGCTGCCTTGATATGCGTTATGAACAGGAAGACGCCGCTCAGCAGAAAGAGAATGAACTCACCCCGGATTTTTGCCACCCGGGCCCCCATGAAAGACAAAATGAAATAGAAAGCCATGGCAACCAGGACCACCTGCAGGATATTCATCAATATCGCCACCACCGCATTGGCATGCTGGGACCGGATGTTGCGCACAACCGCGTGAAAAATCAGCTCTGCAGTGGTGAATGCCCCGCCCAGAAGTGACCGATTTCGCTTGTAGTGGAACACCTGTTGTCTCTTTCCTGCTGTGTCGCCGTCAATCTGGCACGAATTTCTTGCTGTTCCGTTTCCTTGGCATCATAAGTCCGTCAGGATTTTGGATCAACAAACCGCAATAACGGAGCTTTTTTGTGACCTACGACGCGCTTATTCCCGTCATCAGACGCCTGGCCCTGGAAGCCGGAGACAAGATCATGGAGATCTACGAGGCGGATGATTTTGACGTAAAGGTCAAATCCGACGCAAGCCCCGTGACCGAGGCGGACGAGGCGGCGGATGCGCTGATCTCAGCCGGGTTGCGCGAAGCCTTCCCCGACATCCTGCTGGTGACCGAGGAACAGGCGGATTCGCATTTGGAAAAGGGTGATACGTTCCTGATTGTCGATCCGCTGGATGGTACCAAGGAATTCATCAATCGGCGCGGCGACTTCACCGTGAATATTGCGCTGGTCGAAAACGGCGTACCCACGCGCGGTGTCGTTTACGCGCCGGCCCGGCAGCGAATGTTTTATACCCAGCCTGACGGTCAGTCGGTCGAGGAAACCGGGGCGCTCGACAAGACGCAACCCGGAGAGATTTCGGAAATATCAGTCTCTAAACCGGATAATTCGGCGTTGCTGATCGTCGCCTCCAAGTCGCATCGCGATCAGGCAACCGAGGACTACATCAACAAATATCAGGTGCAAGACAGCAAAAGCGCGGGCTCGTCGCTCAAGTTCTGTCTGGTCGCGACAGGTGAGGCCGATTTGTATCCCCGTGTGGGCCGCACGATGGAATGGGACACAGCCGCAGGTCATGCGGTTCTGTCCGGCGCAGGCGGCAACGTGGTGCGCTTTGATGATCATTCGCCGTTGACCTATGGCAAGGATGGCTATGCAAACCCGTTCTTCATCGCCTACGCTCCGGGCGTTGACCTTCAGGAGGCCTGATGTCCGTCGCCATTGTAATCCCCGCCCGCTATGCCTCGACCCGCTATCCCGGCAAACCGCTGGTGCCATTAACCGGGGCCAACGGAAGATCCATGACCCTGATCGAGCGATCCTGGCGTGCCGCTATGTCGGTTTCAGGCGCGGACAGAGTTGTCGTTGCAACAGATGATGACCGCATTCGCGAGACTTCCGAAGGTTTCGGGGCCGAGGTTGTCATGACGTCCGAGACATGCCGGAACGGCACCGAGCGCTGTGCCGAAGCGCATGGCGTTTTAGGGGAAGGTTACGACATTGTAGTGAACCTGCAGGGCGACGCGCCCCTGACACCACATTGGTTTGTCGAGGATTTGATAACCGGCCTGCGCGACGCACCGGATGCGGGTGTTGCCACGCCGGTATTGCGCTGTGACGGTGAAGCACTGAACAGCTTGTTGAATGACCGCAAACATGACCGTGTCGGAGGAACAACGGCCGTGTTCGGCCATGATCACAGCGCGATGTACTTCTCGAAAGAGGTCATCCCCTACACGTCTGACACCTACACCGATGCCGAGGCGACCCCGGTTTTTCACCATGTCGGCGTCTATGCCTACCGACCGGACGCTTTGGCAGCCTATCCCACCTGGCCGACCGGACCGCTGGAAACCCTGGAAGGGTTAGAGCAGCTGCGCTTCATGGAAAACGGTCGTAAAGTTCTGTGCGTCGAGGTCGAGGCCAAAGGCCGTCAGTTCTGGGAACTGAACAACCCGCAGGACGTTCAGAAGATCGAAGAGATGATGGTCGCGATGGGGCTGGACTAACGAAAAACGTGGGCAAGCCTTGCCGGAAAACCTTTATTAGAGACTAAAATGTACGACGTGACGGACACTGATCCAGAACGCAGACCCCGGGGTTTCAAGCAGAGGTGGTACAGGACAACTTACACCCCGCAACCATTGGATGGGTGTCGCAATATCGGCTGCGGCTGAAACGGCGGCGCCTTTTGTGGCGTTCGTTCCGAAGCCGTCATCAGTTGACCTGTCTGACAGACCGCACCCGATCAATCGGGCCAAACGCGATTCTGGCCGTCACGACGTTGCGAAATGAGATCACGCGCCTTCCGTGGTTCTTCCGTCATTACCGACGGCTGGGCGTTGACCACTTTCTGATCGTTGACAATGACAGCGATGACGGATCGGTAGCCTACCTGCTTGACCAGCCGGATGTCTCGTTATGGCAGACCGGTGCCAGCTATCGCGCAGCGCGGTTTGGGCTGGATTGGCTGACCTGGCTGCAGATGCGGTATTGTCACGGGCACTGGACGCTTATGGTGGATGCGGATGAGCTGCTGATATACGCCCATTACGACGGGCGTTCCTTGCAGGACCTGACGCGTACGCTGGACCAATCGGGGCAGACAGCCTTCGGGGCGCTGATGCTGGATCTTTATCCAGAAACTCCGCTTGGGGCGCAGGATTATGACCCCCAGACTGACCCGACCCATCTGCTCACCTGGTTCGACAAAGGACCTTACCGCGCACAGCGTCAGAACCCGCTGGGAAATCTCTGGGTTCAGGGCGGTGTTCGCGAACGCGCATTCTTTGCCACCCGGCGACATCGCTCGCCGACCTTGAATAAAATCCCCCTTGTCCGGTGGTCCCGTCGGTATGCTTATGTCAACTCAACACACTCTGCTCTGCCCCGATGGCTGAACTTTGCTTATGATGGCCCCGGCGGCTCCGCGCCCTCTGGCGTATTGCTGCATACCAAGTTCCTGCCCGAGATCATCGGCAAGTCGCGGATCGAGAAAGAGCGAAAGCAGCATTTTCACGATCCGGACGAGTTTAGTGTCTATTACGATGGAATATCAGCCCAACCCAACTTATGGACACCGCACTCTGTCCGCTATGAAAGCTGGGAACAGTTGGCGCAGCTTGGGCTGCTGCAACCGGGCAAAGACGGCCCGTAAGGTTCGGGCGCAATTCGCGGGGAAGTAAACCGGATTTAAACCCGTTGCCTCGCAAGGTGTAAAAATGTCATAAAACGTCAATTGTCCGGCACCACTCAGGTTTCAACCACCCCGGGCATGCTCGCGTATCATATGAAGGTTGGGCCGTCGCGTGAGCCTATTGGATTCCTATCGCATGAGATTGCGGCGCAAGCGCCGTTTGCTGAGGTGCATCCGAAAGCGGCGCGAGGTGAAACCCCTGGCCAACAAGACCTCTGCGATAAGACCGGACAGTGTTTTGTTGATGAGCGTTGTGCGCAACGAAAAAATCCGCCTGCCGTATTTCCTGCATTACTACCGGAAACTGGGCATCGACCACTTTCTGTTTGTTGACAACAACAGCGACGACGGTACCGCCGATTATCTGGTCGGGCAACCGGATGTCTCGGTCTGGCACACAACGGCAAGTTACAAACGTTCGACATATGGCATCGACTGGTCCAATTACCTGTTACGCAAATACGCGCACGGGCATTGGGTTCTGACTGTCGATCCGGATGAATTCTTTATCTACCCGTTTTGCGACACCCGCCCCATTCAGGCCCTGACCGGGTGGCTGGACGATACCGGGGTGCGCAGTTTCGGCACCATGCTGATCGATATGTACCCTGACGGTCCGATCGAAAACGCACCCTATCACGAAGGGCAGGATCCGTTCGAGATCGCCGCGTGGTTTGATTCCGGGAACTACATGATCTCGCGCAATCCGACCTATGAAAACCTTTGGATACAAGGGGGCCCCCGCGGTCGGGTATTTTTTCACGAGACCCCCTCCAAGGCGCCGGCGCTGAACAAGATTCCGCTGGTCAAATGGCACCGACGTTACGTCTATGTCAGTTCGACCCACGCCTTGCTGCCACGCGGCTTGAACCACGTTTATGAAGAACAGGGTGGCGAAAAGACAAGTGGCGCGTTGCTACATGCCAAACTGATCAACACCCTGGGCGACAAAACCCGGGAAGAGCTTTCGCGCAAACAGCATTATCGGGCATCGGGTGAGTATTTGGCCTATGCCGAACAATTGAGCGACAAGCCTGTTTTCTGGAACCAATGGTCCGAGAAATACATCAACTGGCGTCAGCTTGAAGTTCTGGGTCTGATGTCCAAGGGCAATTGGGCATGAGCGGTCTTGGTATCGTCATGCTGGTGCACACCGCTCTGGACCGCGCGGAACAGGTCGCGCGGCATTGGACAGCCGCGGGCTGCCCGGTTGTGATTCATGTGGATCGCAAGGTCGCACCAGCCACGTTTGATGCATTTGTGGCATCCTGCGCCGACAACCCTCTTATCCTGTTTTCGGACCGCCACATTTGCGAGTGGGGCAGATGGGGCATTGTCGCCGCATCACAATCGGCGGCCGAGCTGATGTTGGACCGGTTCCCGGAAGTTCGTCACGTGTACCTCTCATCAGGTGCCTGTCTGCCGTTGCGCCCCGTGCGCGACCTTGTGGAATATCTGGCGGATCGGCCGCGTGTTGATTTCATCGAAAGCGCAACAACCCGCGACGTGACCTGGACCATCGGCGGGCTGGATCTGGAGCGGTTTACGCTGCGGTTTCCGTTTTCCTGGCGTAAGCAGCGCAAATTGTTCGACGCCTATGTCAGATTGCAACGGGCAACCGGACTGCGGCGCAAAGTCCCCGATGGTCTGGTTCCGCATATGGGTAGCCAATGGTGGTGCCTCACGCGGCAAACTCTGTCCGCGATCCTGCAAGACCCCAAGCGAAAAACCTATGACCGGTATTTCCGACAGGTCTGGATACCGGATGAAAGCTATTTCCAGACCCTTGCCCGGCTCTATTCCACGCATATCGAAAGCCGATCCTTGACCTTGTCGAAATTCGATTATCAGGGCCGACCCCATATGTTCTATGATGATCATATGCAGTTACTACGCCGGTCCGATTGCTTTGTGGCGCGCAAGGTCTGGCCACGAGCAGATCGTTTGTATCAGGCGTTTCTGACCGATCAGGACAATGCGATGACACCGGCAGAACCGAACCCGGGCAAAATAGATCGCCTGTTCTCAAAGGCGGTCGAACGACGTACGCGCGGTCGGGACGGGCTGTATATGCAAAGCTGCTTTCCGCGTCAGGGCAAGGAATTTGGCCTGACGGCCTTTCCCTATTCCGTTTTTCAGGGATTTTCCGAGGTTTTTGAGGATTTCGAACCCTGGCTCGCGCATGCAACAGGCGCGCGGGTGCATGGGCATTTGTTTGCGCCAGACCGGACGGAGTTCTTTGGTGAGACGGACTTGACCAACGGCGCGCTCTGCGACAGTGCGACGTTGCGCGACTATAATCCAACGGCGTTTCTGACCAATCTGATCTGGAACACCCGTGGTGAGCGACAGTGTTTCCAGTTTGGCCCGGCGGATTCCCAGAAGATCAACGCGTTTCTGGCCCGTGACAAGAATGCCCAAATGTCGATCATAACCGGCGCCTGGGCTTTGGCGCTGTTCCGGTCAAACCTGAATTTTTCGGACATCCGGTGCGAGGCCGCGCGCCTTCAGCAAATTGAAACCAAACAGCTTGAGATTCTGGATTCCGCCCGGGCCAAGGCCCGCATTCACATCTGGTCGCTGGCTGATTTCCTGGAAGCTCCGATGGAAGCTCTTTTCAGCGTGACCGAGGAAATTGGCCTTGCCGAACCGACCCACCTGTCTGAAGCCCCCAGACTGGTCGATCTGAGCGGCTTCGGAAAGTTCCTGCAGAACCTGAAGAACCAGGGTATGCATCCATACCTGATGGGAGATTTCCCACCCGATGACGTGTTTGGCCCTCAGACCCGGCGGTATCCAAAGCCGTATTTGGTGAAATAAGCCGACATGGGGTCAAAGTTCGACTATTTCATCGTCCTTGCGGATATGCGCACCGGCTCGAACCTGCTTGAGGCGCACCTAAATGCGCTGGACGGCGTCACCTGCTTCGGAGAGGCGTTCAATCCCTTTTTTGTCGGGTTGCCAAAGCTGGATGGACTGCTTGGCTTTGAACTTGAAGACCGTGAACGTGACCCCTTTGCGCTGATAGACGCCATACGAAACGCTCCGGGCGATCTGAACGGATTTCGGTTCTTCAGCGATCACGACATCCGTGTGCTGAGCCCTGCTCTGGACGATCCGCGCTGTGCCAAGATCGTTTTGTCGCGCAACCCTTTGGACAGCTATATCTCTTGGAAAATTGCGGTGGAAACCAAGCAGTGGCGGCTGGTCAACATCAAACAACGCCGAGAAGCGCTGGTCACATTCGACGCTGACGAATTTGCCGGGCAACTGGCGAACCGCGCACAGTTCCAGCAGACCATACGCAGCCATTTGCAGAAGACCGGGCAGACAGGGTATTACATCGACTATGACGACCTGAATGATCTGGACGTTCTGAACGGCCTCGCAACCTGGTTGGGTGTTGAGGCGCGCCTTGAGGCAACGAACCAAAAGCTGAAACGCCAAAACCCCGCTCCTGCGTTGTCCAAGGTCGCCAATCCACAAGACATGGAGCGCGCGTTATCCTGGCAAGACAGGTTCAACCTGCACCAGATCCCCAATTTTGAACCTGCACGCGGGCCTGCCGTATCCCGATATGTCTGCGCCGCATGCGCGCCTCTGATGTACCTGCCGATCCGGGGTGGGCCCGAGGATGAGATCACCACTTGGCTGGCCAATCTGGACCGGGCCGGGTCTGAAGATGTTCTGACCGGACAAAACCAGAAACAGGTGCGTCACTGGATGCAATCAAACCCGCAGCACCGCAAATTTACAGTTTTGCGTCATCCTTTGGCTCGTGCGCATACGGTGTTTTGCAAACATATTCTCGGCACCGGTCCCGGCGCCTATGTGGCCATCCGCAACATGTTACAAAGGCGGTATAACGTGCCGCTTCCTGAAAAGGACAAACCAGAATCATATGGCGCCGATCAGCATCATGCCGCGTTTTCTGCGTTTCTCGATATGCTGCGGCCTATTCTGGCGGAACAAACACCCATTCGCGTCGACGGGACGTGGTGTGGTCAGGCGCAGACGCTGGAAGGTATGGCACGTTTCGCCTTGCCCGATGTTATATTGCGCGAAGAGGAGATTGCCGTTGCGCTGCCAAAACTGGCACGAGACATCGGTGTGGCGAACCCGCCCTCGGTACGTCCACCGCCAAATGACAAGCCGTATTCGCTTGTCCAGATTTACGACACCACTCTGGAACAAAAAGCCGAAGCTGCGTATCCCCGCGACTATCTGAGCTTCGGGTTCGGTCCATGGGCGCCCATTGAAAACCGGATCATGGACGCAGAGTGATTATGGTGCCTTCAGTCACCATTGCATAAATCTCTTCCATCTCTTCGTTTTTCACGGCGATGCACCCCGCAGTCCAGTCGACTGTTTTCTTCGCCCGCTTGCGTTCGGCGCGGCGGTTGGGTTGTCCGTGAATGAAGATATCCCCACCCGGATCGACACCGGCGGCCCTTGCCTGTTCGATATCTTTTGAATTGGGGTAGGAAATTCCCAGCGACAGATGATAGCGACTGCGCGGGTTACGGCGATCAATCCGATAGGTGCCCTCGGGCGTGCGTCCATCGCCTTTCTTGGTCTTGGTACCCGCCGGGGCAAAGCCAAGATCGACCTTGTATTCCTTCAGAATCTGCTCGTTATGCAAAAGATAAAGCTTGCGCGCACCCTTGTTGATGACCAACGAGGTCACCTCGGGGCCATCATAAGCCAGAAATCTGGGGCTGGCTGAGGCACATGCTGAAAGGCTCAGCGTAGCCACCGCACCCAATCCAAATGCTCGACGATCCATGAGTTTCACTGCCTGCTGCTCTTTTTTTGCAAGTATTACGTCAGACCCGTCAAAACGGAAATCACTTTTTGATGTGCGCCTGTTCGGTTAGACGGCGTTCGATGGATTCCAGCCGCTCGAGCACCTCGTCGCGATAGGCATCGGTTCTGACCTCATCCTCGGCATGGTGTGCGTCCTGCATCGAATTCACGATCAGACCGACCAGCAGGTTCACCACGGCGAAGGTGGTCACCATGATGAAGGGCACAAAGAACAGCCAGGCGTAGGGATAAACCTCCATCACCGGGCGGACGATGCCCATGGACCAGCTTTCCAGCGTCATGATCTGAAACAGCGTATAGGCCGACAGACCCAGATCGCCGAACCAGTCGGGGAAGGTGGCCGAGAACAGTTTGGTCGAGATCACCGCGCCGATATAGAACAGGATCGCCATCAACAGGAACACGCTGGCCATGCCTGGCAGGGCCGAAATGAAGCCTTCGACCACCCGGCGCAGGCGTGGCGCAACCGAGATCACCCGCAGCACCCGCAAAATCCGCAGCGCCCGCAGCACCGAGAGGGCCCCGGCGCTGGGCACCAGCGCGATGCCCACGATGATGAAATCAAAGATATTCCAACCGCTTGTAAAGAACCTGCGCCCGGTCGCGATCAGTTTCATCGCGATCTCCGCGACAAAGATGGCCAGGCACAGCTTGTCCAGCGCCACGATCAGGGGGCCCGCAACCTCCATCAGCGTGGGCGAGGTTTCCATGCCCAGCAGCACCGCGTTGAACATGATCACGCCGGTGATGAATTTCCCGAAAGCGGGCGCTTCGATGATGGGCAGCAGGCGTTGGGCGATCCCCATGCGGGTGTCTCCTGTCAGGATTTCGAGTTCAGGGTGAACCGGGCGGCAAGTTCGGTGTGTGACGACCATCGAAATTGGTCAACCACCTGTACCCATTCAAGGGTGTATCCCGCGTTAACCAGCGTCTTTGCGTCGCGGGCAAAGGTCACAGGGTTGCACGAAACATAAGCAATCACCGGGCGTTTGGCCTGTGCCAGCTCGCTCACCTGCGCCTCGGCCCCGGCGCGCGGCGGGTCAAGGACCACCGCGTCGAAATTTTTCAGCTCATCCGGCATCAGCGGGCGGCGGAACAGGTCGCGCGCCTCGGTCGTGACCTGTTTCAGACCTTGTGCCCTGCGCCAGCCCTGATCCAGGGCTTTGGTCATTTCACCCTCACCCTCGACCGCGTGGATTTCGGCGGTTTGCGCCAAAGGCAGGGCAAAGGTTCCGCAGCCCGAGAACAGGTCTGCGATACGCTTTGCGCCCTGCGTAGCCTCGGAAACGGCCTGTATTAGAGCCTGTTCTCCGTCCTTTGTGGCCTGTAAGAAGGCACCCGGCGGCGGCACGACAGTGGCGGGGCCAAACCGTTGGATCGGGGGTTCGCGCATGGCGATCACCTCACCCTCCCAACTCAGCCGGGCGAGGCCGTGATGTTCGGTTGCCTGTGCCAGCGCCAGTTCCAGCGGGCCGTCCAATGGCTTGCCGCCTTTGACCGACACGTCCAGACCAACCTCGGACAGGGTCAGCGTCACGGCCAGAACACCCTTGCGGCTGCCTCCCAGAAGAGCCAGTGCCTCGGCCACCGGAATGGCGGCGATCAGATCGGGATGCAAAAGGTGACAATCGGGGATCTCGGTGATCGTATCCGATGCGCGGCCGTGGAACCCGGCCAAGGCGCCTTTCTTGGTGCGCCGTACCGCAATGGTGGCACGGCGGCGCGAGCGGTCGGGCGAGGTGTGAATGGGCCGCATCGGGGCATCGAGCCCCTGCGCGGCCAGCGCGTTGCGCACCACGTCGACCTTCCAGCCGGCCACGAAATCATCGGCCGCGTGCTGCAACTGGCAGCCGCCGCAGGCCTTATAGTGCCGACAGGGCGCTTTCACCCGCTGGTCCGAGGGTGTTTCGACCCGGATATCGGTCAGCATTTGACCAACCAGCGTGCCACTGACCACCTCACCCGGCAAGGTACACGGGGCGTAGACGGGTCCGTCGGCGATGCCGTCACCCTGATGGCCAAGGCGGGTTATGGTGTATTGCTGCGTCATGGGGGCCTGATACCGGGGGATTGCAGGCAACAAAACCCCTTTGGGTCCTTTGCGTGTACTTTGGATCGAAATACGCTGTCTCTCCCTACGGTCGAACGCGCATTCCGATGCTTGATTTGTGAGAAACGCAAAGGCCCCTTATTCTGCCGCTTCTGCCTGAATGAACCCGCCAGACTGACGGTGCCAGAACCTTGCGTATAACCCGCCGCGCTCTAGCAGCGCACCATGCGTGCCGCTTTCAACGATATGCCCCTGATCCAGCACGATGATCCGATCCATCTCGCTGAGAGTCGACAGGCGGTGGGCGATGGCGAGCACCGTCTTACCCTGCATGACCCGATGCAGCGCGGCCTGGATCGAGGCCTCGACCTCGGAATCCAGCGCCGATGTGGCTTCGTCCAGCACCAGAATCGGTGCGTCTTTCAGGATGGCGCGGGCCAGCGCGATCCGTTGCCGCTGACCGCCGGAAAGCTTCACGCCCCGTTCCCCCAGATGCGCGTCATAACCCTTGCGGCCCTGCGCGTCCTGCAGGCCAAGGATGAATTCATGCGCCTCGGCCTTGGTGGCGGCTTCGATCATCTCGGCCTCGGACGCGTCGGGGCGGCCGTAGAGGATATTCTCGCGCGCGGAGCGATTGAACATCGCGATTTCCTGCGTGACCATGCCGATCTGGCGGCGCAGACTGTCCTGCGTCACCGCCGAGACATCCTGACCGTCGATGCGAATAGTGCCCTTTTCCCCGTCATAGAGTCTGAGCAGCAACGAAACCAAGGTCGATTTCCCAGCACCCGACGCACCGACAATGCCCAGTTTCTCACCCGGGGCGGCGGTGAAATGCAGGTCCGACACGCCACCCACATTCCGGCCATAGGCAAAGCTGACGTGATCGAACGCAATCTCTCCGTCAGACACCGCAAGCAGGGCGGCATTTGCGGCATCCTCAACCCGGTCGCGCTTGGTTAGCGTGTGCATCCCGTTTTCGATCTCGCCGACATTGGCATAAAGCCCCATCAGCGTGAAACTGACCCAGCCGGTCATTTGCGAGATGCGCACAGACACGGCCCCCGCCGCCACGATATCGCCGGTGGTCGCATTGCCCGCCTGCCACAGCCACAGGGTCGCGCCGATCAGCATCACCGGCAGCACTCCGGCCAGCGTCATCAGGATGAACCGGAAACTCGCCGAGAGCAGGCCGAAATCCAGCGCCTTTTTTCGGAGGTCGACCAGCGCGGTGCGTGCGGCCTGATCCTCGTGCTGGGCATGGGCGAACAGCTTGACGGTTTTGATGTTGGTGATCGTATCCACGATCTGCCCCGACACCATCGCCCGCGCCCCGGCCCGCGCGCCCGAGCGTTTGCGGATGCGTGGCAGATACCAGCGGACCAACAGGAAGTAGACGGTCAGCCACAGCACAAAGGGCAGCATCACCAGCGGATGAATAGACCCTAACAAAAGCAAAGAGCCCGCAAGTGAGGCCAGCGCAAACACAATCGCACTGATCGTTTCCGAAACCACCGAGGTCAGCGCGGTCGCGGTCTGAACCTGTTTCTGTGCGATCCGGCCCGCAAAATCATCGTCAAAATAGGTCACCGACTGTCCCAGCGTCCAGCGGTTCAGCTTGGCCAGAACCAGCGGCGGGATATTGGGCATGACCACATAGTTGTTCGAGAACGCTGAAAGGCCAAAGAACACCGGGCGCAGCAGCATGAAAAACGCCACCGCCCCGAGGATCATCCACAGATTGCTGCCGGTCAGAAACGCATCCGGCCCGCCGAGCGTCGCCACATCGATGACACGGCCCAGAATCCACGCCGTTCCAGCCTCCATCGCGCCTGCGGTGGCCGAGAAGAAGGCGGCGACAAACAGCATCGGCCATGCGCCGGACAACGCCCAGCGAATGAACGCCCCCAGCGTTTGCGGCGGGGGCGTGTCGGTGTCTTTGAACGGTTGGATGAGGTCGGCAATCCTCATTCGGCGGCCTCCGGGTTCAGGAAGCCTCCAGATTGCCGCGCCCAGAACTGGGCGTAAAGCCCGCCCTGCGCCAACAGGTCAGAATGGCCGCCCTCTTCTACGATGCGGCCCCCATCCATGACGAGAATACGGTCCATCTGGGCGATGGTGCTGAGCCGGTGGGCAATGGCGATCACGGTTTTCCCTTGCATCATGCCGTAGAGCGTTTCCTGTATCGAAGCTTCGACCTCGGAATCTAGGGCGGATGTCGCCTCGTCCAACAGCAAAATCGGCGCGTCCTTCAGGATCACCCGCGCCAGCGTTACCCGCTGACGCTGACCGCCGGACAGTTTCACACCACGTTCGCCCACATGAGCGTCGTAACCCTTGCGTCCCTGCGGGTCTTGCAGATCGAGGATGAAATCATGCGCTTCGGCCTGTTTGGCGGCGGCGATCATCTGTTCCTCGGTCGCGTCAGGTCGACCATAGAGGATGTTGGCCCGAACCGAACGATGCAGCAAGGCGCTGTCCTGCTGCACCATGCCGATATGGCTGCGCAGACTGTCCTGCGTGACCTTAGCGATATCCTGACCGTCAATCAGTATCGCACCCCGTTCGACGTCATAAAACCGCAAAAGCAGCTTGACTAGGGTCGACTTACCGGCACCCGAGCGCCCGATCAGGCCGATCTTTTCACCCGGCTGGATGGTCAGGCTGACATGATCCAGCCCACCGGTTTCGCGGCCATAATGGTGCGACAGGTCGCGGATTTCGATCTGGCCTTTCTCCAACCGCAGGGGTTTTGCATCCGCATCATCCAGCAAGCCAACCGGCTGCGCGATGGTCTGCATCCCTTCGGCAACGATCCCCAGTTCAC
Source organism: Ruegeria sp. AL1 (assembly GCF_056540905.1). NCBI lineage: Bacteria > Pseudomonadati > Pseudomonadota > Alphaproteobacteria > Rhodobacterales > Roseobacteraceae > Ruegeria > Ruegeria sp. AL1. The sequence goes on along the minus strand of NZ_JBQFXP010000008.1, from coordinate 70,612 downwards.
GAAAGAAACTGGTCAGCGCCCACATGATCCAGCCGGTCATCGAGTTCAGCCGCAGCGTCAACGCCGTGGCCGCGGCGACAACGCCGACCGATGCGCTACCCTGCATCCACAGGGCAATGGCCCAGCCGCACACACCGACGATCAGGAACCCGTTCAGCGTGACCAGAGCGGCATCCATGATGGTGAAGATCCGCATCTCAACCTGAAAGGTGCGGCGCGTTTCCTCGATCGCCTCACGCGCATAATCCATCTCCTGCGTATCATGCGCGAACATCTTGACCGAGTGGATGTTGGTATAGCTGTCCACCACCCGCCCTGTCACGGTCGACCGTGCATCAGATGCCGCTTGCGAAGCCGGGCCGACGCGCTTGACCGTCCATGCGACCAGCGCGCCATAGAACACGAACCAGATCAGCAAGGGCAGCAACAGGCGCGCATCTGCCGCGATCAGCAGGATGGCCGCGCCGATCATATAGGCCAGCGCAAAGGAAATGGCGTCGAACACCTGAAACACCACCTCACCAGCGGCGGGCGGCGTTTGCATGATGCGGTTGGCGATGCGCCCGGCAAAGTCATTCTCGAACCAGCCAACCGATTGACGCAGAACGTGTTTATGCGCCCGCCAGCGGATCAGCGTGCCGAAATTGGGCAGGATCGCGTTGTTCAGCAACAGCACATCAACCACATGCAACAGCGGCCTGAGGAACAGGACAAACAGCGCGATCAGCACCAGTTCGGTCCCGTGCGCCTGCCACAGTTCAGCAGGTGAGCCGTTCAACAGATCGACGATGCGGCCCATGTAGTAGATCAGCCCAAGTTCAACCGCCGCCACGACGACCGAGATCAGCGCGGTCCAGGCGAAGACGCGGAAGAATGGCTGCGAGTATTCCAGCATGAAGGGCCACAGCCGCGTGGGCGGCGTGTCGGTTTCTTCATAGGCGACAAAAGGGTCTACAAGGTTTTCGAAATAGCGAAACATAGAGGGTGCTCCGATTGAGCAGATAATAGGTCATGCGAAGAAAGATGGCGTCTGAACACCACCCCTACGGGTCAAGTGTTCAGCCTTAGCTGTCCCAGATCCCGTAATACATTCGCAGTCCTCCCTCGGTTTGAGTCAGGCGCACCCTGCCAAAACTTGCGGGATTTGTCATCCCCTTTTGAGACTTCGTTTTATTCCGCCAGCAATTCTTCGCGGTTCAGCGCGAAATCCGAGGCGATCCAGCGCGCCTCAAGCTCGGCCAGTTTTGCGCCCAGCGCGGGGCCAGAAAAGGCGGGGATCAGATCGGCAGCCTTGATCGGAAAACTGGCCGCAGCCCCTTGTTCCAGAGCGGCGGCAAGGTCGTTTGACCATGGCTGTTCCAGAAACGCACACCGCAACAGGGTTTCGTGTAAACCGCCTTCGGACCCATAGCGATAGCCGAGTTCCGCGACGCTGGTTGTCGCCATCGCCTCGTCGCGCATCCGGGTCAGGCGCTGCAGCTGCGCACGGCTCAGGCGCAGGGTATTCGCAGCCTCCGGCGGGGCGATCGCGGCCAGACGACGAATCGGTTCGGGCGCAGCGTGGGCGTCCTGTTCCAGCTGGATCAGGATCGCGAGCGCCCGGTCATCTGCGCCCGGCAGCAGCCGCGCCAGCACCCCAGTGCTGCGCATCGCCGCCACCGAGGGCGCGGGATCGGGCGCGGCCAACAGTTTCAGCATCTCAGACCCGACGCGTTCGCGGGAAAGTGTCTCTAAACCACGCAGATCTGCCGCAATCGCAGCCAAAGCATCAGGATCGAAACCGGCATCGGCATCGCCGTACCACGCGTGAAACCGGAAATAGCGCAGGGACCGCAAGTAGTCCTCGCGAATACGATCCTGAGCCTCGCCGATAAACCGCACCCGACGCGCCTTCAGGTCTGGCAGACCGTCCAGCGGGTCAAGGATCGTGCCGTCGGGACGGGCATAAAGGGCGTTCATGGTGAAGTCGCGGCGCGCAGCGTCTTCTTCGACCCGATCCGAAAACGCGACGACTGCCCGGCGGCCATCGGTTTCGACATCGCGGCGAAAGGTGGTGACCTCATGCGGGATGCCGCCACTCACTACGGTGATCGTCCCATGATCAATCCCCGTCGGGATCGGTTTCAGCCCGGCCTGCTGCGCCAGTTCCACTACCCGTTCGGGCCGCGCATCGGTGGCAATGTCGATATCCGAGACCGCAGCCCCCAGCAGCGCATTGCGCACGCAGCCGCCCACGAACAACGCCTGCGCGCCACCCTTGGTCAGAGCGGCACAGACCGCTTGCGTTGCCGGTTCAGAGATCCAGTCTTCGGTGATCTGCTTCATTCGCTTATCCGTGCGGCCAACCCACGCAGCATCCGCGCCGTCGCGCCCCAGATGTAATAGGGACCATAGGGCACGGCAAAATAGTAGCGCCGCTGCCCACGCCACCGGCGCGATTCAACCACATAATTCACCGGGTTCAGCAGATGTTCAAGCGGAACCGAGAACACCTCGTCCACTTCGCCCGGCTCGGGTACGGGTTGAAACGAATGTCGCAGGATCGCGACGACAGGCGTGACGTTGAACGATGTAACCGTCTCATGTTCGGGAAGAAAACCAAGCACTTCCGGCAAGTCTTGAGGCAATCCGATCTCTTCCTGTGCCTCACGCAGAGCGGTCGCGGTAACGTCCAAGTCACCCCCGTCCTGCTTGCCTCCGGGAAAGGCGATTTGGCCGGGGTGGTGTTTTAAAGCGGACGACCGTTTGGTCAGAATGACGCGAGGAAAGCGACCCGTGACCGAGATCGGAACCAAAACACCCGCCGAACGTAACTTGCGGCCTTCGGGCAGCACCGTGTCCGGATTCAGGTCAAAATCGCTTGACCCCGCGCCGGGGCGGTCGAGCGCCGCCCGCAGCTGTTCGACCGTATCAGTCTTTGTCCGCATCGAAACCCACGGTATTGGGGTCCAGCACGTAATGGGCGCCGCAGAACTGGCAGTCTGCGGTGACCTTTCCATCATCCGTGGTCATCTTTTCGATATCCCGCGCGGAATAGATCGACAGGCTCTGGCGCACCCGATCCTCGGAGCAGGTACATCCGAACTGCACAGGCTGGGCATCATAGACCCTTGGTTGTTCTTCGTGGAACAGCCGGATCAGCAGATCGGTCGGCGCGATTGAGGGACCGATCAGTTCCAGATCCTCGACCGTGTCCAACAGGATGTTCACGCGGCCCCAATTTTCACCCTCTTCCCCATCAACCAGATCATTGGCCGTCAGAATCTCGCCAGTGCCCTCGGCTGACGCCGCAAAAGGCGAAGCTTTGGGCATGTGTTGCAACATCACCCCGCCCGCGCGCCAATGCTCGCCGACACCCGGTTCCGTGGATCTTCCGAAGCTCAGCGAAAACCGAGTGGGCAACTGTTCGGATTGCGCAAAATACGCCTCGGCGCACGCACTGAGCGAACCACCCGCAAGAGGGGTTATCCCCTGATAAGGCTGGGTGCCTTCACCCTGATCAATCAGGATCGCAAAATACCCGTCACCCACCTGATCAAACGGCGCGCTATCCGTCAGCTTGTCCCGATCGAAACTGGCATAGGCACGAATGCGCGCCGGTTCGCCTTCGGTCTTTGGCGCGTAGTAGTCGGTGGCAATCATCCGTACGGCACCCTTGGACTGCACCTGAAGCGACAGCTTCCAACGTAACGAGACTGTCTGGCCGATCAACGCTGTCAACAAAGCCATTTCAGCGACCAGAGCTTCGACCTTTTCGGGATAATCATGCTGCTTGAGGATGCCATCCAGCACACCGTCCAGACGGGCGACACGACCGCGCATATCCGATACATCAAGTTGAAAGGGCAGGACGGTATCGTCCCACGCGATTTTCGTTCCAAGAGACATGGGGTTTCCTTACACGCCACAGGTTGGCATACCGCCACCATATAGGTGGATCATTTTGGGTTGAAAGGGGCCATACATGATCAGGCGGTTCGGCGAAAGCCCACAATCAGGCCGAAAGTACATCCGACGGGTTGGGGTATACGCCCTGCTCCCGCGCGAAGCGCATCTGTTGCTGACGTGCCAGATGGAGCCGGGACCTGATCTGCAACTGCCTGGCGGCGGTATTGATCCCGGCGAATCGCCCATCACCGCCCTACATCGCGAAGTGTTCGAGGAAACCGGTTGGCGCATTGCCGATCCCCGCAAGGTTGGGGCTTTCCGTCGGTTCACCTTTATGCCCGAATATGATCTGTGGGCGGAAAAGATTTGCCTGATCTACCGTGCCCGACCGGTTCGCCGCCTTGGCCCGCCGACCGAGCCTTTTCACGAAGCGCTTTGGATGAGCTGCCCCGACGCTGTGCAAATGCTGGGCAACGGTGGAGATCGGCATTTCGCCAGTCTCCACCTCCAGGAGCTTCAGGCGCCGTGATATTCAAAGAACACAGCTGACAGGTCGTCGTCCATCCCCTGATCAGGCGCCATGGCTTGCGTGAGACGCCAGAACATATCGTCCAGAAACTCGGCCCCATGTCGGGTCGAAACACATTCTGACGCCATGCGGCGAAGGCCATGTTCGTCCAGCAGACCGCCTCCCTCAATGGGACATTCCGTGAACCCGTCGGAATACAACAGCAGCTTGTCACCGGGATTCAGGTATATATCGATCTGATGAAATGTGGCATCCGGTAACAAACCCACCGGCAAACCGCCGTCACCCAGAAACTCAGCGCTTCCGTCAGCGCGCAGAAGCAGCGGATGGGGGTGTCCCGCCTGCACCATTTTCAGATGTCCGTTGCGCAAATCGACGATGGCATAGACCATGGTAAAGTATTCTTCGATCCCCGCGTCTGCCATCAGGCGAGAATTCAGGGTCGCGGCCACCTCTTCCGGAGGGAGGAGAGCATAGAACTTGTTAAATCTCCGTTCCATCGCGACATTTTGATCGAAATGCTGACTGGACAGATACCCGCCCAGCCGCGCCGTCATCATGGCCGAGGTGATCCCGTGCCCTGACACATCGATGCTGTAGAACCCAAGCCGATTCACACCCGGAGAGAACATGCCCACCAGATCCCCCCCGATATGACCACAGGGTTTAAGCAAGAGACTAACCCGAGAATTTCCAAAGGCGCGGGTCAGTTCGGGAACGAGCGATTCCTGTATCTTACGTGCCTGTATCAAATCCTTGTCGATCGCATCATGGGCCAGTTTCAACTCGTCCAACGCCGCCTCGATCATGCGGTTTTTCTCGGACAGTTCGCGTTGCATGTCCAGAATGCGCGCACCCGCCGATATCCGCGCGCGCAGCTCGTCAGCCTCGAGCGGTTTGATCAGGAAGTCATCGGCACCCGCATCCAGACCCCGCGCTACTTCCTGTTTTTCACTTTTGGACGTTAACAGAATGAAATACGTGTATTCATCCTTCTCCAACTCGCGAAACGCGCGGCAGAATTCAAGCCCGCCCATACCCGGCATCACCCAATCGCTAAGCACCAGATCCGGCAGTCCACCGGCGCAGATTGTCATCGCCTCTTCGCCGCTGCTCGCCTCAAGAACCGTAAAACCCCATTTCCGGAGCGAGGCGACAAGGATGCGCCGCTGCAATCGGCTGTCATCGACAACAAGAACCGTGCGGATCGCACCAAAATCCAGCTCGACCCTGGCGTCTGATAAGCTGGTTTCCGACACGAGGTTCCCTGCGCTTTGTCCTTGTTTCCTTCCGCAAACGCTAGTGCCCAAAGTTTAACATTGCGTGAAAACCAAAGAGCACGCTGCCCTTAACCCAGCATTTACCCCTCAGCCGCTAAACAGAGCGAGGACGGAGGATGCATATGATACACTGGTCCAGGGTCAGACAATTGCACGATGAAGTTGGCGCAGAGGAATTCGGCGAAGTTGTCGAGATTTTCCTGGAAGAGGTGCAAGAGGCATTGCAGCGCCTACGCGCAGACACCCAACGGCTTGAGCTGGAGCAAAATCTGCATTTCCTGAAGGGCAGCGGATTGAGCCTTGGATTCGCGCAGTTTTCCGGCCTGTGTCAGGACGGTGAAAGATGCGCTGCCGCCGGCCGCGCCGAAGAGGTGGATGTTCCGGCCATCGTCGCCAGTTTCGATGCATCCCGATCCGCGTTTGAGGTCGGGTTGCGGGAAAACCTGTCATAGCTCAGATCACGAACTGCGCCAGTGTCTCGTCTTCGGTAATATCCGTATAGGTAAAGCCCGCCTCATCCAGATGGGCAAACAGGCGCATAAAATTCTCCGGCTTGCGGGTTTCGATCCCGATCAGGACCGAGCCGAAATTACGGGCGGATTTTTTCATGTATTCGAAGCGGGCGATGTCGTCTTCAGGACCCAGAATACTCAGGAATTCCTTCAACGCCCCGGGGCGCTGCGGCAGGCGCAGGATAAAGTACTTTTTGACGCCGGAATAACGCTGCGCGCGCTCTTTAACTTCGGGCAGACGCTCAAAATCGAAATTTCCACCCGAAGTGACGCAGACGACCGTCTTATCACGGATGAAACTTTGCACATCGCCGATAGCCTCAATCGCCAGCGCGCCGGCGGGCTCCAGCACAATGCCTTCGACATTCAGCATCTCGATCATGGTGGTGCAGATCCGGTCCTCGGACAGGACCAGAACATCAGAGAGGTGGCGCGATTTCAGCAGCTCGAAAGGCTTCGCCCCAATCCGGCCCACGGCAGCACCATCGACGAAATTATCCACGCGATCCAGCGACACCGGATGCCCCGCCGCCATCGCAGCATGCAAACAGGCGCCGCCTTTAGGCTCGACAAACAGGCAGTGCGTACGATCTCCGAACCACGTCGCCACGCCCGAGGACATGCCGCCCCCGCCCACTGGAAGGATGACGTGATTGGGCAATGCCCCCAGTTGCTCTTCGATCTCTACGGCCAGAGATGCCTGCCCCTCGATCACATCCTCATCGTCGAACGGGGACAGAAAATGCCCGCCCTGCTGGGCGCACCATTTCTGCGCGGCGGCCAGCGTGTCGTCGAAATAGTCGCCGGTGAGGTGGATTTCGATACTGTCGCCGCCAAAAATGCGGGTCTTCTGGATTTTCTGCTGCGGCGTGGTGACGGGCATGAAGATCACGCCGCGCACGTTGAGATGTTTGCACATATAGGCCACACCCTGCGCGTGATTGCCCGCGCTGGCGCAGACAAAAAGCTCCTGCCCGGTCTGCTTGCGCATCGCATTGAACGCGCCACGAATTTTGTAAGACCGCACGGGGCTGAGGTCTTCGCGTTTGAGCCAGATATCGGCCCCATACCGGTCCGACAGATGGGCGTTCCGCTGCAAAGGCGTTGCGGGAAACACAGAGCGCATCGCCTGTTCGGCGGCGCGGGCACGGGTCATGAAATCAGTCATGGCCGTTTCCCTGCCGTATCAGTGCAAAAAGGGCAAGGAATACATATGTGTGCCGCGCTCAGGTAAGTTCCCGTTTTTCTATGAACACGCCGTATATCGTTGTCAGGATGCTCACGTTGATCAATGGTACAACCAACAGCCCCACAACCGTGACGATCAGAGCTCCGATAATCGGAACCAGCAGCAACAAAGACGATAAACTTTGCAACAAGAGTTGAAGCAACAAAGACAACACCACGAGGACGACCAGCGCCCCGGACGACCCCGACGTTGCGCGCCACGCCTCGGGTATCGTAATCGATTTTCCAATCGCCGCCCCCGGCAGAATTGGAGACAAGCGATAGAAGCCAACCGTCATTATCGCAACAATACCGAGCCACACGGCCGATGCCGTCACTGCTGAAGCCTGCATGGCGGCGCCCACAACCAACAGAAAAGGCGAGATCGCTATCGCGCCCAAAATAATCAACATCAAAAGGCGTCCAAAATAGGCCATAACGCGGTCAAATCTGAAACTGGGCAGAAAGCCGGTTGGGTATTCCTCGAGCAGTACAAATCGGTGCCAAGAGACTACAATCCAGAGCATGACTCCGAACACAACCACTATCAGGCTGACGACAAAACCAAGTACTGACATCAGAGCGGAGTTATCAGGATTTCCAGCAGCGCCATCAAACTCTTCCAACGGCACATCGAAAACCAGAAACAGGACAATCGTCAGTGCAGCTGCGACAAGCGCTGGCACCAGTGAAATCTGCAGCGCCTGCATAAGATTTCTCAGCACCATCTTTATCGAATGCACAAAAATCTCGAGTCCCAGCATCTCAAAACCCGCCTCTCAACCAATCCTTGTTCTCTATCCGCCCGTTTCACCCCAATTCCCGCCCGGCGTCAACGCAGATAACTTGCCCCCGGTTTCAAAACCCGCTAGGGGCCAAGCGTCTTACGCATAAGGGGAAGTCAGATGTCCGCGCCCAAGAAAGTTGTTCTGGCCTATTCCGGTGGCCTTGATACCTCGATCATTCTGAAATGGCTGCAGACCGAGTATGGTTGTGAGGTCGTGACCTTCACCGCCGATCTGGGTCAGGGTGAGGAACTGGAACCCGCCCGTAAAAAGGCTGAGCTGCTGGGGATCAAGCCCGAGAACATCTATATCGAGGACATCCGCGAGGAATTCGTCCGCGACTTCGTCTTCCCGATGTTCCGTGCCAATGCGCAGTATGAGGGGTTGTATCTGCTGGGCACTTCGATCGCGCGGCCACTGATCTCAAAACGTCTGGTTGAGATTGCCGAAGCGACCGGCGCGGATGCCGTGGCCCATGGCGCGACCGGCAAGGGCAACGATCAGGTGCGGTTCGAACTGGCCGCTTATGCCTTGAACCCAGACATCAAGGTGATTGCCCCCTGGCGCGAATGGGATCTGACCAGCCGCACCAAACTGCTGGAGTTCGCCGAACAAAACCAGATTCCGATTGCCAAGGACAAGCGCGGCGAGGCTCCGTTCTCGGTCGATGCGAACCTGCTGCACACCTCGTCCGAGGGCAAGGTTCTGGAAGACCCCGCCGATATGGCACCCGATTATGTCTATCAGCGCACCGTCCACCCCGAGGACGCGCCGAATGAGCCCGAGTTCATCGAAATCGGCTTTGAAAAAGGCGACGCGGTCAGCATCAATGGCGAGGCGATGAGCCCCGCCACCATCCTGACCAAACTGAACGAGTATGGCGGCAAGCACGGCATTGGCCGTCTCGATCTGGTCGAAGGCCGTTTCGTCGGTATGAAATCGCGCGGCATTTATGAGACGCCGGGCGGTACCATCTTGCTGGAGGCGCATCGTGGCATCGAATCCATCACCATGGACCGGGGCGCGATGCACCTGAAAGACCAGCTGATGCCGCAATATGCCGAGCTGATCTATAACGGCTTCTGGTACAGCCCCGAGCGTGAGATGCTGCAGGCCGCCATCGACCGCTCGCAGGAACATGTCACCGGCACCGTCCGCGTGAAACTGTACAAAGGTCTGGCCTCGACCGTTGGCCGCTGGTCGGATCACTCGCTGTATTCCGAGGCGCACGTGACCTTCGAAGAAGACGCTGGCGCCTATGACCAGAAAGACGCGGCGGGCTTTATCCAGCTCAATGCGCTGCGCCTGAAACTTCTGGCGGCGCGCGACAAGCGGTTGAGCAAGTAACAGCGTTCAACCCGAATAGGACCCCGGTGCCCCGAAAGGTGCCGGGGTTTTTCTTTGGCCACTTCCCGTTTGGTCAGGCTTGCCCGTGGCACGCAGATGTCTTTACCCATGGGTCAACTTGGGAAAGGACAGATCATGCAGGACATCGCCGAGGGAATTCAGAAGGGTCTGAACGGCAAAAGCTTTGACGGATCACTGAAATTCGACTGTGGCGCGGACGGGGTGGTCGTGCTGGCCGATAACTCTGCCTCGACCACGGATCGTGACACAGATTGCACCATTCGGATTTCGAAAGACAACCTGACCAAGCTGCTAACCGGCAAGCTGAACCCGATGACCGGTGTTGCGTTGGGCAAGCTCAAGATCTCGGGCAATATGGGCGTGGCAATGAAGCTGGGGCAGCTGCTGGGATAAACTCGTCTCACCACCGCGTGACAAACCATGTCAGCGGATTGCGCCGGACGCAAAGACAAGGCAGCCTTACTCTCAGAAGGAGACTTGCCATGACCCGGACTGCTTACCTCGACTACATTAAGCCGACGCTTCTGTTCGCATTGATCATGCTCGCCGCCATGTTGCGGGCCTTGCCCGCACCTGCTGCAGGGACCGAGACCCTGACAGTGGCCGGTGGATGCTTCTGGTGCGTCGAATCCGACTTTGAATCCGTACCCGGCGTGATTGAGGCCGTTTCCGGCTTTACCGGCGGTAAGGCGGCCAACCCAAGCTATGACCAGGTATCAAAGGGTGGAACCGGCCATTACGAAGCCGTTCAGATCACATATAACCCGGCACAGGTTTCGCGCGAAACACTGTTGAACATGTTCTTCCGGTCAGTTGATCCCACAGATGCCGGTGGTCAGTTCTGTGACCGGGGCGACAGCTATCGCACGGCGATTTTCGTCTCTAACGCTGGCGAAAAAGCAATTGCGCAGCGGGCGAAGACAAACGCACAAAACGCTCTGGGCCAAACTGTTGTCACCCCAATCCTGCAGGCCGGAGCCTTCTATCCCGCCGAGGAATACCACCAGGATTACTACAAGGGGAACAAGCTGGTCTTTACCCGCTTTGGTCCCAAACGGCAGCACAGCGCATACAAAGCCTATCGCAAAGCCTGTGGACGCGATGACCGCGTAAAACAGCTGTGGGGGAACGAAGCGCCATTCACCGGGTCTTAATCGAACCGCGCCTCGAGAACCTCTTTCAAATCGGGGATGACATCAGCTGTACCGTGCCGCGTGACCATCAGGGCCGCGGCACGGTTTGCTTGAGCAACCGCCTGTGCCATAGGCATCCCGCGATCCATCGCCGATAGCACGTAGCCGGTGAACGTATCACCCGCCCCGGTCGTATCCACCGCCTGCACTTTGTGTGCCGGGAAATCTGAAATCGATCCACGGTGATAATACCGCGCGCCTTCCGCGCCCATCGTGACGATGACATGCTCCACATTCAGGTTGGTCACAGAAAGCCCCGTCGCCTGATGCAATTGTTCCGCCTCGACTTCATTCAGGATCAGGAAATCGAGATAGGGCAAAACGTCCTGCACCGCATCGGCCTGAAAAGGAGCGGCAGCATAGCAAATCGTCAGGCCCAACTCATGTCCCATTTTTGCAGCCTCAACCTGCAGGTTGGTTTCATTCTGCATCACCAGCAGATCGCCACGTGTGGCTGACGATAACGCCTGCCCCAACTGATCGGACGAGATCTCTTGATTGGCGCCAGGGAACAGAATGATATTGTTCTCGCCCTTTGCATCCACGGCAATAATGGCGTGGCCAGTCGGTATCTCGCTCTGTGCGATGTGACGGGTGTCCACCCCATATTCCGTCAGGCGTTCGCGCGCCCAGACCCCGTCTTTTCCAATGGCGCCGACATGCGCGACCTGCGACCCGGCACGCGCTGCAGCCACCGACATATTTGCACCTTTACCGCCCAGAAAACGATCCAGACGGTTTGCGGCAAGGGTCTCGCCCGGCCCGGGCAGGTGCGGCACGTCATAGATCATGTCCGCGTTGATCGATCCGAGGTTCCAGATCGTCATGGCTTACCCGAGATATCGCACGAGGCCAGAATGGCCATGTTCAAGATATCGTTTGCTGTCGAGACGGTCGAACAGATCTGAATCGGCTTGTCGACGCCGGACAGGATCGGGCCGATCACTGTGGCCCCACCCATTTCCTGCATCAGCTTGGTCGAGATACTGGCCGAGTGCCGCGCCGGGACGATCAGGATATTGGCCGGGCCGGTCAGGCGTTGGAACGGATAGGCGTCTTGCTGATCCACGTTCAGCGCAACATCGACGGTCATTTCGCCCTCATACTCGAAATCGACACCGCGCTGATCCAGCACTGCGGGCGCGCGGTGCATCTTTTCCGCGCGTTCCGACACCGGATAGCCGAAGGTCGAGAAACTGACAAAGGCCACGCGCGGCTCCAGCCCCATGTGGCGGGCCACAGCGGCAGCACGTTCGGCGATATTGGCCAGGTCGTTCTCGTCCGGCCATTCATGCACCAGAGTATCGCCAATCAAAACGATTCGCCCTTTGTGCAGCAAGGCGGTCACTCCCGCCGCACCATTCGCCGCATCTGCGTCAAAGACGTGATTGATCCGGTCCAGCGCATGCGCCGATTTCCGGGTGGCCCCTGTCACCAGACCGTCGCCATGCCCATGTGCCAGCATCAGGGCCGAGAATACGTGGCGATCCCGCGCCGCGAGGCGGTGAATATCTTTGCGGTCAAAGCCTTTGCGCTGCAGGCGCTGGTACAGAAAATCCTTATAGGCATCCAGATGCATGGTGTTCGCGGCGTTGACCACTTCCAATTCGCGCACCGCATCGCCAAGGCCCGCCTCTTCCAGCTGCTGCTTGACCTCTTCTTGCCGACCAACCACCAGCGCTTTGCCAAAGCCCGAGCGTTGGTACATGACAGCCGCGCGCAGCACGCGGGGATCGTCGCCTTCAGCAAAGATCATCCGACTTTGCGCGGCACGGGCCCGGGCGTTCAAGCCGCGCAGGATGCTGGCGGTCGGATCCATACGGGATTTCAGACTCAGCTCATAGGCGTCCATATCGATGATCGGGCGCCGCGCGGCCCCGGTATCCATTCCGGCCTTAGCAACGGCGGGCGGGATGCGGTGGATCAGACGCGGGTCGAACGGGGTCGGGATGATGTAGTCACGGCCAAAGGTCAGCGATTTGCCGTAGGCCATGGCCACTTCGTCCGGCACATCCTCGCGCGCCAGATTGGCCAACGCATGGGCGCAGGCGATCTTCATCTCGTCATTGATGGCACGGGCATGGATATCCAGCGCGCCCCGGAACAGGTAGGGAAAGCCCAGCACATTATTCACCTGATTGGGGTAATCGCTGCGGCCCGTCGCTACGATGGCATCGACGCGCACTTCATGTGCTTCTTCCGGCGTAATCTCAGGGTCGGGGTTTGCCATCGCGAAGATCACCGGATTATCGGCCATGCTGGCAACCATATCCTGGGTCACCGCGCCTTTTACCGACACACCAAGGAACACGTCGGCCCCTTTCATCGCCTCTTCAAGCGTGCGCAATTCCGTCGAAATCGCATGGGCCGATTTCCACTGGTTCATCCCCTCGGTCCGACCCTGATAGATCACACCTTTGGTGTCGCAGACGATACAATTCTCATGGCGCGCGCCCATCGACTTGAGCAGTTCGATACAGGCGATCCCCGCAGCCCCCGCGCCGTTCAAAACGATCTTCACATCCTCAATCTTCTTGCCCGAGATATGCAGCGCATTCAGCAGACCCGCAGCACAGATCACTGCCGTGCCATGCTGATCATCGTGGAAGACAGGGATATCCATCTCTTCCTTCAGGCGCTGTTCGATGATGAAACATTCGGGTGCCTTGATGTCCTCAAGGTTGATGCCACCAAAAGTCGGCCCCATCAGACGCACAGCGCGGCAAAACTCATCCGGGTCCTCAGTGTCCAGCTCAATATCGATCGAGTTCACATCGGCGAAGCGTTTGAACAGGACGGCCTTGCCCTCCATCACCGGCTTACCGCCCAACGCACCTAGATTGCCAAGACCCAGAACCGCCGTCCCATTCGAGATTACGGCGACCAGATTGCCCTTGTTGGTATAGTCATAGGCGGTCTCAGGCGCTTCGGCGATGGCTTCACATGGAACAGCGACGCCGGGGCTATAGGCCAGCGACAGATCGCGCTGCGTGGTCATGGGAACGGTGGCTTGCACCTCCCACTTGCCGGGGGTCGGGTCCAGGTGAAAGGCCAGCGCCTCTTCTTTGGTGATCTTCGTTTTAGGCATGGGAAATGTCGTTTCTTTGCAAGTTGGGGCCTTAGCGTCATAGCGCAGGCGGTCCTGCGCCTCAACGGGAATAGATTTCGCCTTTCGCAGCAAGGGTCGGGTTTGTAAGGTCGCCCGGAATTCGCCAGAAGGGAACAGCCTTGTCCACAGTCACGCCAATGATGGCGCAGTATCTCGAAATCAAGGAGGCCCATGCCGACGCCCTGCTGTTCTACCGCATGGGTGATTTCTACGAGATGTTTTTCGACGATGCCGTCAACGCCTCCGAGGCGCTGGACATCGCCCTGACCAAGCGCGGCAAGCACAATGGCACAGACATTCCCATGTGCGGCGTGCCAGTTCACGCCGCCGAAGGCTATCTGTTGACCCTGATCCGCAAAGGCTTTCGCGTGGCGGTGTGCGAACAGATGGAAAGCCCGGCTGAGGCGAAGAAAAGAGGCTCTAAATCGGTTGTAAAACGCGATGTCGTGCGCCTGGTGACGCCCGGCACGCTGACCGAGGATGCGCTGCTTGAGGCCCGCCGTCACAACTTTCTCGCCACCTACTCGGCAGTCCGGGACGAGGCCGCTTTGGCCTGGGCCGATATCTCGACCGGTGCGTTTCACGTCATGCCGCTGACAGGCGCGCGGCTCAGCCCCGAGCTGGCCCGACTGGCCCCGTCCGAGTTGATTGTGGCCGATGGATCCCAGCAGGACCTGCAGGACCCGGCGCGCGATCTGGGGATTTCGCTGACCCCCATCGCGCGGGCCAGCTTTGACAGCACCGCGGCAGAAAAGCGCATCTGCGCGCGGTTCAACGTCGGCGCTCTGGACGCCTTTGGCGCGTTCACCCGCGCCGAAGTGTCGGCCATGGGCGCGCTGATCGACTATCTTGAGATCACGCAAAAGGGCAAACTGCCGCTGCTGCAAACGCCTTTGAAGGAAGCCGAAGACCGCGTGGTGCAGATTGACGCTGCCACCCGCCGCAATCTGGAACTGACCCGGTCCCTGTCCGGGGGCCGCGCGGGATCGCTTCTGTCGGTGGTAGATCGAACCGTGACACCGGGCGGCGCGCGCCTGCTGGAACAACGCCTGTCCAGCCCTTCACGCAATCTGGACGTGATCCATTCGCGGCTGGACGCGGTCAGCTTTGCGGTTGAGGACAGCCTGATCGCCTCGGACCTGCGCGAAGCGCTACGTAAAACCCCCGATCTGGACCGCGCCCTGTCGCGGTTATCTCTGGACCGCGGCGGCCCCCGCGATCTGGCCGCGATCCGCAACGGCCTGACCCAAGCCTCCGCGATTGCCGGAATTTGTGAAGAGCAGGACTTGCCCCGCCTGCTAACCATCGCACTGCAGAACCTCGTCGGGTTCGACGACCTGTTAACCCTGCTGGATGAAGCTTTGGTTGCCGAGCCCCCTTTGCTGGCCCGCGACGGTGGTTTCATTGCACCGGGCTTCGACGCCGAACTGGACGAGGCTCGTACCCTGCGCGACGAAGGCCGATCTGTCATCGCCGGGTTTCAGCAGAAATACGCGGACCATACCGGCATCACCTCGCTGAAGATCAAGCACAACAACGTGCTGGGTTACTTCATCGAAACCACGGCCACCCATGCCGAGAAAATGCTGAACCCGCCGTTCTCTGAAACCTATATCCATCGCCAGACCACCGCCAACCAGGTGCGGTTCACAACGGTCGAACTGTCCGAGATCGAAACCCGCATCCTGAATGCCGGAAATCTGGCACTTGAGATCGAAAAAAGGCTCTATCAAAAGTTATCAAGCGAAATTCTGACCCAAGCCGCGCGCCTCAACCTGGCCGCCCGAGGCCTCGCTGAACTGGATTTGACCACAGCGCTGGCCGATCTGGCACGCGGAGAAAACTGGTGCCGCCCGCAAGTCGATACCTCTCGCGCCTTCGATATTCGCGGGGGCCGCCATCCGGTGGTCGAAAATGCCCTGCGTCAGCAAAGCGGCGACGCGTTCGTCGCGAATGATTGCGACTTGAGCGCGGAAGACAGACCTGCCATCTGGCTGCTAACCGGCCCCAACATGGCCGGTAAATCCACCTTCCTGCGCCAGAACGCGCTGATCGCTTTGTTGGCGCAAATGGGCAGCTATGTCCCCGCCGAACAGGCCCATATCGGCGTCATCAGCCAGCTGTTCAGCCGCGTCGGCGCGTCAGATGATCTGGCACGGGGCCGCTCGACCTTTATGGTCGAAATGGTGGAAACCGCCGCCATCCTCAATCAGGCCGACGACCGCGCGCTTGTGATCCTTGATGAAATCGGACGCGGCACCGCCACCTATGACGGCCTCTCCATCGCATGGGCCACGCTGGAACACCTGCACACCGCCAACCAATGTCGCGCGCTCTTTGCCACGCATTACCACGAACTCACAGCGCTGGCGGGAAAGCTGACAGGCGTCGATAACGCAACCGTCGCCGTCAAGGAATGGGAAGGTGAGGTCATCTTCCTGCACGAAGTCCACAAAGGCGCCGCCGACCGGTCTTACGGCGTACAGGTCGCACAACTGGCGGGCCTCCCAGCCTCGGTGGTTGATCGCGCCCGAACCGTCCTTGAACAGTTAGAAAAAACGGAACGCGAGGGCGGCAAGCAAAAAGCCCTGATCGACGACCTGCCCCTGTTCTCAGTCGCGCCACCACCGCCGCCCGCACCCAAAGCCTCACCCGTCGCGGATATGCTGAACGACATCCTGCCTGACGAACTCAGCCCCCGCGAAGCACTCGACCTGATCTACAAACTGAAAGAGGCGGCCAAGTCCTGACCGCCTCTTCATCTTTTCAAAAATACTCTCGCCGAAGGCTTGGCCTCGCAGAGGCCAATCAACTCGCAGGTGTCGACGACACCCCAACCTGCGCCGGACGCAACAACCGGTCATGCAACATGAACCCTTCCGCAGACACCTGAATGATATCCCCCGCACGGGTCCCCGGTACCGGTGCTTCAAACATCGCCTCATGCACGTTCGGATCGAACCGATCCCCAACCTGTGGTGTAATCACCTCGATCCCATGCTTTTGAAACACATCTTTCAGCGCCCGCATGGTCAGCTCAACACCTTCCAACAGACCGGCAGCAACCTCTTTCTGCTCATCGGTTGCGGCCTCAAGCGCACGCTTCATGTTGTCGTAAACCGGCAGCATGTCGCGTGCCAGTTTCGACCCACCATACTGCTCTGCATCCCGACGCGCCTTGTCACCGCGCTTGCGCGCATTTTCTGCGTCCGCCAGCGCGCGCATGAACCGGTCCTTGAACTCGTCCCGCTCTGCCCGCAGCGCATCGATCTCCAGCGCCTTGTCGCTGATCTCAGCAAATTCCTCCGCCAGTTCTTCCGCTTCGGCGGACATGATATCGTCCAGAAATTCTTCGTTCTTGGGCTCTGCCATCTCTTACCCTCTAGCTCCGGTCGGATATCAGCTTGCCGACCAGTTGCGCCGTATAATCCACGATCGGCACGATCCGTCCATAATTCAGACGTGTGGGTCCGATGACCCCGACCGCACCGATTATCCTACGATCAGCGTTCATATATGGAGACACCACCAAAGAGGAACCCGAAAGTGAGAAAAGTTTGTTCTCAGAGCCGATAAAAATGCGCACACCCTCGCCTTCTTCGGTCAATTCGAGGAATTCGGCAATATCACGTTTGCGTTCCAGATCGTCAAACAGGGTGCGAATACGGTCCAGCTCTTCTGCCTGACCCGGTTCGTTCAACAGATTCGCCCGCCCGCGCACGATCAACCGGGCCGAGTCGCTGCCGTCCCCGTCCCAGGCCGCCATCCCGCTTTCCACCATCTCGCGCGCCAGAACATCGATTTCCTGCTTCCGTGCGTCGATCTGCGATAGCATCTGACGACGCACTTCGCTGATCGTGCGGCCTTCGATCAGGGCATTCAGAAAATTTGCGGCCTCGCGCATGGAACTGGGCGTCTGCCCCGGCGGCGGCGTAAACAACCGGTTTTCCACATGCCCGTCCGAGAACACCAACACCACCAAAGCACGATCATGCCCCAGCGAGACGAATTCGATATGCTTGATCTCGGCCTCATGCTTGGGGGTCAGCACCAGCGACGCGCCTTGTGTCACGTGCGACAAGGCTGACCCCACGCGGTCCAGCATTCCCCCCACATCGCCTGCGTTAGAGCCTAATGTCTCGTCCAGTTTCTTCCGATCATCCGCGCCGAGATCGCCCATTTCAAGCAATCCGTCCACGAACATGCGCAATCCCTGCTGCGTCGGAATCCGGCCTGCGCTGACATGAGGACTATCCAGCAGGCCCAGAAATTCGAGGTCCTGCATCACGTTGCGAACGGTCGCGGCGCTGACCTTTTCGGACAGGGTGCGTGTCAGAGTGCGGCTGCCCACCGGTTCACCACTGTCCAGATAGCTTTCGACGATCAGCCGGAACACCTCGCGCGACCGGTCGTTCATCTCGTCCAGAATCTTGCTTGCTTCGCTCATCTGCGGCCCTCTGCTGGATCGCCATTAAATCGCAGGAAAATGAAAGGTCAATCGGGGTTGCATCGTAGCGCTGCGGGGCGGTATCCCCAAGTCAACAGACAAAGGAATGCCCATGCGACCCTCAGGACGTAATCTAGACGAAATGCGCGCTGTTTCCATCGAAACAGGTTTCACCAAACATGCCGAAGGATCCTGCCTGATCAAGATGGGCGACACCCATGTGCTGTGCACCGCCACGATCGAAGATCGCGTGCCGCCATTCATCAAGGGCTCGGGCCTGGGTTGGGTCACGGCAGAATACGGCATGCTGCCCCGTGCGACCAATACCCGGATGCGGCGTGAGGCTGCCTCGGGCAAGCAAGGCGGTCGCACGGTCGAAATCCAACGCCTGATCGGTCGCGCCCTGCGGGCCGGGGTGGATCGCGTCGCGTTGGGAGAACGTCAGATCACCGTCGACTGCGATGTGATCCAAGCCGATGGCGGCACCCGCTGCGCCTCGATCACCGGGGGCTGGGTGGCGCTGCGACTGGCGGTGAACAAGCTGATGAAAGCCGGTGATGTGATCAGCGATCCGCTAGTCGATCCGGTGGCGGCTGTTTCCTGTGGCATATACGCGGGTCAGCCCGTGCTGGACCTCGACTATCCTGAAGACAGCGAGGCCGGCGTGGATGGCAACTTTATCATGACAGGCTCGGGCAAACTGATCGAAGTGCAGATGAGCGCCGAGGGCTCCGTCTTTAGCCGCGCGCAGATGGATCAGCTGATGGATCTAGCCGAGAAAGGCGTTGGCGAATTGGCCGCCGCCCAAAAGGCCGCCACCGCATGACTCGCAAGTTCGAAGGCGACCGCCTGTTGGTCGCCACGCATAACAAGGGCAAGCTGGAAGAGGTCGCGCACCTTCTGGAACCCTTTGGCGTAACCGTGGTGGGCGCGGGCGACATGAACCTGCCTGAACCGGAAGAAACCGAGGATACCTTTGTCGGCAACGCCCGGATCAAGGCTCACGCCGCCGCGCAGGCGACCGGCTTGCCCGCCCTGTCAGACGATTCCGGTATCACCATCGACGCGCTGGACGGTGCACCCGGTGTCTACACCGCCGACTGGGCCGAAACCGGCAATGGCCGCGATTTCCTGATGGCGATGACCCGCGCGCATACTGAGCTTGAGGCGAAGAATGCGCCCCATCCACGCACCGCGCAATTCCGCAGCACGCTGGTGCTGGCCTGGCCCGACGGTCATGACGAAGTGTTCGAGGGCATCGCCCCCGGCCATCTGGTCTGGCCGATCCGGGGCGAAGGCGGCTTTGGCTATGACCCGATGTTTGTCCCCGAGGGCCACGACATTACCTTTGCGGAAATGGATCGCTGGGAAAAGAACAAGATCAGCCATCGCGGCCGCGCGGTGGAGATGTTCGTGAAAGGCTGCTTTGGCGGATGATTGGCGCAACGGGGGCTTTGGCCTGTATGTGCACTGGCCGTTTTGCGAGGCCAAATGCCCCTATTGCGATTTCAACAGCCATGTTTCCAGAAATATCAACCAAAAACAATGGCTTGCAGCATATCTGAGTGAGCTGCGCCGCTCTGCCGCAGAAACGCCCGACCGGGTCCTGAACACGATCTTCTTCGGTGGCGGCACGCCATCCCTGATGGACCCGGACACCGTCGCCGCCGTGATCGACGAAGCCCGCGCGCTCTGGCGCCCGGCCAACGACATGGAAATCACGCTCGAAGCCAATCCCGGTTCGGTCGAGGCCGGGCGCTTCACCGCCTATCGCGACGCGGGTGTGAACCGGATTTCAATGGGCGTGCAGGCACTGAACGATGACGACCTGCGTCGTCTGGGCCGCATCCATACCGTCGCCGAGGCCGGCGCCGCTTTTGACATCGCGCGGGACTGCTTCGACCGGGTCAGCTTTGACCTGATCTATGCCCGCCAACACCAGACGCTGGACGCCTGGCGCATGGAACTGACCGAGGCCCTGTCGATGGCTGTCGATCACTTGTCTCTGTACCAATTGACCATTGAGGACGGCACCGCCTTCGGTGACCGTTATGCCGTCGGGAAACTGCGCGGCCTGCCCGAAGATGACAGCGCCGCCGAGATGTATCTGGTCACACAAGAGATCTGCG
Organism: Ruegeria sp. AL1; assembly: GCF_056540905.1. NCBI lineage: Bacteria > Pseudomonadati > Pseudomonadota > Alphaproteobacteria > Rhodobacterales > Roseobacteraceae > Ruegeria > Ruegeria sp. AL1. The sequence goes on along the minus strand of NZ_JBQFXP010000008.1, from coordinate 50,145 downwards.
ACGCCCATGGCCTGCCCGCCTATGAGGTCTCGAACCACGCCCGGCCCGGCGCAGAGTCGCAGCACAATCTGATCTATTGGCGCTATGGTGATTACATCGGGATCGGCCCTGGCGCGCACGGACGCCTGACCCTGAGCGGACGCAAATACGCGACCGAGACACACCTGTCACCGACGCAATGGCTGAGTGCCGCAACATCCGGGTCGGGTGAGAGCAACCGTACCGAGCTGGCACATCAGGATCAGGCCGTTGAATACCTTATGATGTGTATGCGTTTATCAGAAGGCATAAATGTAGATCGATTTGAAACGCTCGCAGGCGATCCACTACCACAAAATCAACTGGAAACGCTGACTGATCTAGGGATGGTCAAGTTCCAGAGCAATCGACTCAGAGCTACTAGAAATGGACGTGCGGTGCTGAACGCCGTGATCCGGGAATTGTTGGGATAGATGATGCAATATCTATGGGCCGGATTGGGTTTGCTCTGCGTCGCTCTTGCGATGATCGGTATCGTATTGCCTTTACTGCCGACTGTTCCCTTTCTGCTTTTGGCCGCATTTTTCTTTGCCCGGTCATCGTCAAGACTGCACACTTGGTTGCTGACCCATCGAACCTTCGGGCCGCTGATTGTTGACTGGCAGAACTCGGGCGCTATCCGACCTGCTGCAAAAAAAGCGGCCACCTTGTCGGTCGCCGCTGTCTTTGGAATTTCGATTCTGATTTCCGTACCGCTGTTTGTTCTGATCATTCAGGCGGTGACGCTTGGAGCGGTGATGATCTTTATCTGGACACGTCCTAACGGCTGAGCTTGGCGCAAAGATCATCCAGCTGATCAAGGTTTTCATAGGCCAGAACAACCTGCCCTGATTCCGATCCGGGCTTGTGATTGATCGTGACCTTCATAGCCAGGATGGCCGACAGGTCTTTTTCAAGCGCACGCGTATCCGCGTCCTTCCCGGCATTCAGATTTCTGGATTTTGGCGCGGATCTATCCGGACCGCTTTGTTGTTTTTTGACCAACGCTTCGGTCGCGCGCACCGAAAGACCGTCCCGAACCACTTGTTTCGCCAATTCCGACGGATTTTCAGCCGTGATCAAGGCGCGCGCATGCCCAGCCGACAGCTTGCCTTCGATCACCAGCGTCTGCACATCCATCGGCAAGGACAACAGACGCAGCAAATTGGCGATGTGACTGCGGCTTTTGCCCAGCGCCTCGGCCAACTTCTCTTGCGTATGCCCAAAGCGATCCATCAACTGCTTGAAACCAGCCGCCTCTTCCACCGCGTTCAAGTCAGCACGCTGGATGTTTTCGATGATCGCGACTTCCAGCACTTCGGTGTCATCGAATTCGCGCACAATGACTGGGATTTCATGCAGTTGCGCCATTTGAGCGGCGCGCCAACGGCGTTCACCTGCAACGATTTCATATTGTCCGCCCGCGATACTGCGCACGATCAAAGGCTGAATGATCCCCTTTTCCTTGACCGACGCCGCAAGCTCATCCAGCTGTTCCTGCGCAAATCTGCGGCGCGGCTGATCCGGGTTCGCCTGCAGCTTTTCTATTGGCACCTTTAGATCAGGGCGACGCGGCTCGGATGTGATCCGACCATCGGCCTCAGGTGTCACATCGGCCATCAACGCAGACAATCCTCGACCCAACCCTCGGGATTTGCTTTTCCTGACGTTCATCATGCTCTCCTGACGGTCGCTTAAACGGCGACTTTGTTATTCTTGTGCATAACCTCGCGGGCCAGATGCCGATACGCCATCGCGCCGAGAGACCCGGAGTCATATTGGAGCACAGGCAACGCATAAGAAGGCGCCTCGCTGACCCGCACATTTCTGGGTATCTTTGTTTTAAATACCATCTCACCCAGATTGTCACGTGCGTCTTTTTCAACCTGACGGGACAAGTTGTTGCGGTTGTCATACATGGTCAACACAACACCTTCGATTCTGAGGTCCGGGTTTGCTGTCTGACGTACCTCGCGAATGGTGAGCATCAATTGCGACAATCCTTCCAAAGCAAAGAACTCGCTTTGCAGGGGAACCAGCACAGAATGTGCGGCCACCATTGCATTAACGGTCAGAAGGTTAAGTGACGGCGGGCAATCAATCAAAACGAAATCCAGGTCAAATTTGTCGATTGCAGTCTGCCGCAGGGCATCATGAAGCAAGTAGCTGCGCTTTTCGTTCGAGATCAGTTCGATATCTGCCGAACTCAGGTCCACGGTCGCGGGAACCACAAACAGCCCGTCAATTTCAGTCTCCTGAACCACAGCCTCCAAAGGGGCGTCGTCCAATATTAGATCATAGGCCGTCCAATCCCGGTCTTCGACCCCTAGCCCGGTCGAGGCATTTCCTTGCGGGTCCAGATCAACGACAAGTACCTTGCATCCCGATTCAGCCAATCCAGCCGCAAGATTGATCGCTGTTGTCGTTTTCCCAACTCCACCCTTCTGATTTGCGACGGCAATAATTCGCGGCCCGGATGGACGAGACAGGTCAACCACGAGAAACTCCTTTAATCTTAAGGATAACGGCCTTGGGTTCCGTTAGACTTGTAATTGGCTCAGCATCAAATTTCCATTCTTCCCGGGCATCTTCGATCTCTTTTTTCCACTGTGCGCCTTTCGGCAACAGAGCCGTCCCAGCTCCGCTTAAATGCCTGTCACAAAAAGACAAAAGTGCCCGAAGATCGGCCAATGCGCGTGCGGACAAGATATCTGCATTCAGCGGCTCAATCAGTTCGATCCGTTTTGAAATCACATGACAATTTACATCGCATTCCCGAGCCGCCGTCCGCAGGAACGCAGACTTGCGTTGATCGCTTTCTACCAGCTTAAAATGCGAAGCCGGCGCGTGTTCCGCCGCCAGAATTGCGCACACAAGCCCCGGAAATCCGCCACCACTGCCGAGGTCACACCATGTATCAAAGGGTCCCGCGCAATCAAAAACCTGAATGGAATCCTGGATATGCCGAACCCAGATTTCCGAAAGGCTATTTTTTGAAACAAGGTTAATCTTCGGATTCCATCGCCTGACGAGATCGACATAGGTGCTGAGGCGCTCAAATGTTTCACGTGAAACATTCAAAGCCTCGATCAGATTGTCGTTCATACTCTGCGAACCCTCTGATCACGTCGCAGCTTTGCCAAAAGCAACGCCAATGCAGCAGGCGTCACGCCCTCTACCCGACTTGCCTGAGACATGTTCTCTGGTCGCGCGGATGACAGCTTTTGCTTAACTTCTGATGACAAGCCTTCCAAAGAAATATAGTCAAAATCATGCGGAATTTCGTGATGTTCGTCGCGCTTCATCGCCTCTACATCTCGTTTTTGCCGTTCAATGTAATTTGAATAAAGTGCGTCACGCTCCACCTGTAGGCGAATTTCAGCTTCGACTGTTTCCAACTCAGGAATCAGCGGTATCAAATCACCAAAACCAACATCCGGAAAAGCGAGGATCGCCATGCCATCCCTACGATTGCCGTCCTGATTCACTGCAATGCCAGCCGCGTTTACCTCTTTCGGAGTGTAGGTTTTATCAGTGAGCCTCTGCTTCGCCGCAGTTAACATGTCCATTTTATCGTTAAAACGACAGCTTCTTTCTTCACCGACGCATCCCAAATCAATACCAACCGGTGTCAATCGCTGGTCTGCATTGTCTGCGCGCAGCGACAACCGGAACTCCGCTCGAGATGTGAACATTCGGTACGGCTCAGCAACTCCGCGCGTCGTCAGGTCGTCAATCATAACACCGATATAGGACGAAGAACGTGAAAAATGCACCGGCTCGCGATCAAAACAGAACTGAGCTGCGTTCAAACCCGCAACGAGGCCCTGTGCTGCAGCTTCCTCATACCCCGTAGTTCCATTTATCTGACCTGCAAGGAAGAGGCCTTGAATTTGCGGCAATGCCAAAGAAGACGTCAGGACCCGTGGATCAATATAGTCATATTCAATCGCATACCCCGGCTGCAAAATATTGGCTTTTTCCAAGCCTTTAATTGATCTGACGTAGTCAAGCTGCACGTCCTGCGGCAGGGACGTCGATATCCCGTTTGGATATATCGTGTGATCATTGATCCCTTCGGGTTCCAAGAAGATTTGGTGCGAATCTTTCTCGGAAAACCGAACAATTTTGTCCTCGATCGACGGGCAGTACCTCGGGCCGACCCCATCGATATGCCCACCATACATCGCGGATCGGGACAGGTTTTTCTCGATAATTTCATGTGTTCGGAGATTTGTATGCGTGATTCCACACGATATCTGTGGCGCGACGACAGATTTTGAAAGAAACGAAAACAATGTCGGATCCTCGTCGCCTTTCTGGCTTTCCAGTCCGGACCAGTCAATTGTCCGGCCATCCAGCCGTGGCGGAGTACCTGTTTTTAATCGCCCCAGAGGAAGATCCAAAGCATCCAGCCGCTCCGCCAGTTTAACAGACGGTTGATCCCCCATTCGGCCACCTGGGTGTGATACGTCTCCGATGTGAATAACGCCGCGTAGAAAGGTGCCTGATGTCAATATGACAGCTTTCGCGTGCACTTCAGACCCGTCAGCCAGAACAACACCCGCAACATGGATCCCGTTCATTAAAAAATCGACAACTTCACCAACCACAACGTCAAGGTTTGGCCTTTGGGCTGTCTCTCTCTGCATAGCGGCGCGGTACAAGCTTCGATCCGCCTGGGTCCGCGGTCCTTGCACAGCTGGTCCTTTTCGCCTGTTCAAAAGGCGAAACTGGATCCCTGCCTGATCGGCAACGCGCCCCATAACGCCATCCATGGCATCGATTTCGCGAACCAAATGTCCTTTTCCCAAACCGCCGATTGCGGGGTTACAGGACATAACACCAATATCCGTTTCGGACAGTGTCACCAAAGCTGTAGACGCACCCATTCGGGCCGATGCATGTGCAGCTTCAGCCCCGGCATGACCCGCACCAATGACCACGACATCAAAACTTGAATGTTTCACGTGAAACACTCCTTACTTACCGAGGCAAAAGCTCGAGAAAATCTCATCCAGCAAATCTTCCACACCGATCCGGCCGACCAATGTTTCAAGTGCACGAATGGCAGTGCGGATTTCTTCTGCCGCAATATCATATAGCTCGGGTCCCGATTCCAGTACAGCGACAGCCGCATTCAATGAATCTTTAGCTGAATTCAGCGCCACACGATGGCGTTCTCGAGTCGCGATACCATGGCTTGTAGAGCGTTTTGACAAAACCCGCGATATATTGTGGACGAGACGATCCAAACCTTCGCCAGTTTTTCCGGATACGCCGGTGTTGCATTCATCGCGCAAATCCGATTTCGGTAACACCTGAATATCGCCCGGGCGCGGCGCAACACCCAAAACAGCTGGATCTTCGGATAGGAAAACACGCAAATCAGCCGATTCGGCGCGTTTGCGGGCCAACTCAACTCCCAGCGATTCAATATGGTCCTCAGTTTCCCGCAAGCCGGCGGTATCCAGCAACGTCACAGGCAGACCCGCGAGGTCCATTCGAACTTCAATGACATCTCGTGTTGTTCCAGCGTATTCCGAGGTAATCGCAGCCTCTCGTCCCGCCAGTGCATTCAGCAAAGTTGATTTACCTGCATTAGGCAATCCCACAATGGCAACTTCAAACCCCGTGCGGATACGTTCGGCAATCTGAACCCCGCGCGCTTCACGCTGCAGATCTGCAATAACGCCCGAGATCAGTAGATTTACCTCGGGTGTTACGTCCGTCGGAACCTCCTCATCGGCGAAATCTATAACTGCTTCCAACAAAGATGCAGCGCGGATCAGGTCTCGTCGCCAGCTCTCAGCCAAACCGCCCAATTCTCCGGCCAGTATCGTTTGCGCTTGTTTTCGTTGGGCTTCGGTTTCTGCGTCGATAAGATCGGCAAGCCCTTCGACTTGCGTCAGATCCATCTTGCCGTTTTCCAGGGCCCGACGTGTGAATTCACCCGGTTCGGCCAAACGCAGTCCTTCAGTGTCAGACAAGCATTGCATGACTGCGCTCACCGATGCCGTGCTTCCGTGTATTTGTAACTCGGCAACATCTTCTCCGGTGAAACTGGCCGGGGCTTGGAAGGTCAGGACCAGCCCTTCATCCAGCCGTGACCCGTCAGGCGCAAAAAGAGTTCGGACTTTCATCCCGCGCGACGGCAGAGCACCTCGGGTCAAGTCCGCTGCAGCAGAATGTGCCAACGCACCCGAGAGACGGATCACCGCCACCCCTGCTTTACCTTGTGCGCTGGCCAAGGCGAATATCGTGTCCATTCGAAGGCCTCGCGTTCGTTAAGACCTGATGGTGTCAGGTATTCATCGAGTCGAAGAAATCCCCGTTCGATTTCGTCTGCTTCAGCTTCGAAAGCAGGAATTCGATCGCGTCCGTCGTGCCCATCGGGTTGAGGATGCGGCGCAGAACAAAGGTCTTGGCCAGATCGCCCTTGTCGACCAGCAGGTCCTCTTTCCGGGTGCCGGACTTGAGAATATCGATCGCAGGGAACACGCGCTTGTCTGCAATCTTACGATCCAGAACGATTTCCGAGTTGCCGGTACCTTTGAACTCTTCAAAGATCACTTCGTCCATCCGGCTGCCGGTATCGATCAGCGCGGTCGCGATGATGGTCAAGGAACCGCCCTCTTCGATATTCCGCGCCGCACCGAAGAAGCGTTTCGGCCGTTGCAGGGCGTTGGCGTCCACACCACCGGTCAGAACTTTACCCGAAGATGGGACGACAGTGTTAAACGCCCTACCAAGTCTTGTGATCGAATCGAGAAGAATAACAACATCTCGTTTATGCTCGACCAGACGCTTGGCTTTTTCGATCACCATCTCGGACACGGCCACGTGGCGGGTCGCGGGTTCGTCAAAGGTTGAGGAGACAACCTCGCCCTTCACCGAGCGCTGCATGTCAGTCACTTCTTCGGGACGTTCATCGATCAGCAGGACAATCAGGTAGCATTCCGGGTGGTTTTGCTCGATGGAATGCGCGATGTTCTGCAGGATCACCGTCTTACCCGTGCGCGGCGGGGCAACAATCAGCGAACGCTGGCCTTTACCAATCGGCGCGACCAGGTCGATCACCCGAGCCGACTTGTCCTTGATCGTCGGATCTTCGATCTCCATCTTCAGCCGCTCTTCGGGGTAAAGCGGCGTCAGGTTGTCGAACAAGATCTTGTGTTTGGCTTTTTCGGGGTTCTCGAAGTTGATCTTCGTGACCTTGGTCAAGGCAAAGTAACGCTCGTTATCGTCGGGCGCTTTGATTTCACCTTCGACCGTATCCCCGGTGCGCAACGAATGCTGGCGGATCATGTCAGGTGACACATAGATGTCATCGGGACCCGGAAGATAGTTCGCCTCGGGCGAGCGCAGAAAGCCAAAACCATCCTGCAGCACCTCAAGCACGCCATCGCCGCCGACGGTCCAGCCTTCATCCGCACGTTCACGGAGAATCTGGAACATCATCTCGCCCTTCCGCATGGTCGAGGCGTTTTCGATTTCCAGTTCTTCGGCCATGGCCAGAAGGTCTTTGGGGCTTTTGGCCTTCAGGTCGGCCAGATTCAGAGATTCAGTGGACATGATGATACGATCCTTGGCCGCAATGGTCGCGGCACGGAGTGGAATTTCAATACGGAAGATACGCCGCCCGGACGGGCGTGTTGCGAATTACATAAGCGGCCAGCGCTTCGGAGTCAAACAGGCCCTCAGAACTTCAGAATGACCGCCAGGACGATGGCAACCATCAAAACGGTCGGAACCTCGTTCATCATGCGATACTGCCGTCCAGTGAGCTTATTTTGTCCCTCAAGGAAATCTTTACGCCGCGCCATCAGCCAGTGATGGAACCAGGTCATGGCGATCACGGCTGCGCCCTTGACCCAGGGCCAGCTCCAATCCCAGCCAATGATGCCCGGTGTGAAAACCATGACAAGACCACAACCCCAAGACACAATCATCGCAGGACGCATAATCACCCGCAGCAGCTTTTCTTCCATTTCAAAGAAAATCTGTTCTGCCCCATCGACCGCTTGCGCTTTTTCGACGTGGTACACGAACAATCTAGGCAAATAAAACAGACCAGCCATCCATGAGATTACAGCCATGATATGCAGTGATTTCACCCAGGGGTATAACGTGAAGAGAAGATCAGTCATTTGGGCTCCGGGGATTGCTTACGACATTCCCTAATAAAAAAAATAGAAAAGAAAAAGGATGATGGTTTTGTAGGGTCGTTCAAATCGGTGGATTACTTTGTTACCCATGGTTTTTCCCCAGGTGGACAGGGTTTGTTATGACATCGTAAGGCTCTGTTGATTTTCATTTTATTTTTTAAATTTCAAAGCCTTATATGATATCAATTAGATTGATCTTGGGGATAAGTCATGGGGTAAGTCTGGATATCCATGTTATCCCTTTGGCCCAAGTTATCCTTACCCAGATTGGACAATCCCTGAGCGACTCGGCTGAGATTTTCACGAAAATGCCGGGCTTGCGTGTCAACCGGAAAACCATACAAACCATCCCTGACGCTTTCACCAATTGCTCAGCAGGTTTTCCACATGTCTGTCCCCATCATCCTGGCCTCGGGGTCGTCCATCCGGTCGCAGCTTTTGCAGAACGCGGGCGTGCCGTTCACGGCCCAGACCGCTCGCGTGGATGAGGATACCGCCAAGCGCGCGCTTCTGGCCGAAGGTGCCAGTCCGCGTGACATTGCTGATACATTGGCCGATATGAAGGCCCGCAAAGTCAGCGACAAGAATCCGGGCGCGATGGTTCTGGGTTGCGATCAGGTGTTGGATTTCGACGGGCAATTGCTGTCGAAGCCTCAAAGCCCCGAGGACGCTCTGACCCAGTTGAAAACCATGCGCGGCAAGCGTCATATGCTGTTGTCGGCGGCGGTGATCTATCAGAATGCCGAGCCGATCTGGCGTCATGTCGGTCAGGTGCGATTGCGGATGCGGGCAAGTTCGGATGCTTATCTGCGCGCTTATATAGACCGCAACTGGGGCAGTATCCGCCACGCCGTCGGGGCGTACAAGCTTGAGGAAGAGGGCGTGCGCCTGTTCGCCACCATTGACGGTGACTATTTTAACGTTTTGGGTATGCCCCTGTTGGAGCTGTTGAATTTTCTGGCGGTCAAAGGGGTGATCGATCAATGAACAAGGCAAAAATTCCTTTGGCCGGGGTCATCGGGCATCCGGTGGCACATTCGAAATCGCCGCAGTTGCACGGCCATTGGTTGAAAACCTACGGACTGGCGGGCCACTATGTCCCGATGGACGTGGCCCCTGACGATCTGGCGAGTGTTCTGAAGATCCTACCAAAGGCCGGATTTGTCGGCACCAATGTTACCGTGCCGCACAAAGTGGCTGCCTTACAGCTTGCGGATCAGGCGACCGACCGGGCTAAACTGATCGGCGCGGCCAATACGCTGGTGTTTCAGCCCGACGGTTCGATCCACGCCGACAACACGGATGGCTACGGATTCATGGAAAACCTTCTCAGCGGCGCGCCGGATTGGCGTCCGGGCGATGGGCCAGCGGTTGTTTTTGGTGCAGGCGGCGCAGCACGGGCGGTTTTGCAAGCTCTGGTCGAGGCAGGCGTGCCGGAGATCAAGCTGACCAACCGCACTCGCAGCCGTGCCGAGCATCTGAGTGAGGAATTTGGTCCCACGATCTCGGTGGTCGATTGGGTTCAGGCAGGAAATGTGATCGACGAGGCCGAGCTGGTCGTCAATACAAGTTCGCTCGGGATGCAGGGTCAGCCGGAACTGCGGGTGCCGCTTGACGGTTTGCAGCCCGGCACAGTGGTCACTGATCTGGTCTATGTTCCGCTCAAGACCCATCTGTTATGCGCCGCGGATGAGGCGGGCTGCACCACCGTAGATGGGCTTGGCATGTTGCTGCATCAGGCGGTGCCCGGGTTTGAACGCTGGTTTGGTGTGCGCCCCGAAGTGACGGACGATCTGCGTGCGGCTGTTTTGGCATGAGCTTTGCACTGGGTCTGACCGGATCGATCGGAATGGGCAAAAGCACCACCGCGCAGATGTTTGCGGATGAAGGTTGCGCCGTTTGGGACGCTGATGCGGCAGTCCATCGGCTTTATTCGACCGGGGGCGCAGCTGTTGAGCCGATGCGTGCAGCCTTCCCTGCCGCTGTCACGGACGGGGCGGTCAGCCGGGAGGCGCTGAAACAGATCATCGCAGAAGATGCCGCCGCGTTGAAACAAATCGAGGCGATTGTGCACCCGTTGGTTGGTGTGGACCGCGCCGCCTTTAGAGATAAGGCATCTGCCGATATTCTGGTCTTTGATATTCCCCTGCTGTTTGAAACCGGTGGAGATGTTGCAATGGATGCGGTTGCTTGTGTTTCGATCCCGCCGGCTGAGCAAAAGCGCCGGGTGATGACGCGTGGAACGATGACCGAGGCGCAGTTCGAACAGATCAGGGCTAAGCAGATGCCGAATGACGACAAATGCGCACGATCGGATTTCATCATTGTGACAGACACTCTGGACCACGCCCGCAGCCAGGTGCAGGATGTGATCAGGCAGATACGGGCGAGGATGGCTGATGCGTGAGATCGTACTGGATACCGAAACCACGGGGTTCGATCCCGAAAGCGGTGACCGGATCGTCGAGATCGGCGCGGTCGAGCTGTGGAACCATGTGGCCACGGGTGAGACTTATCACGTCTATATCAATCCGCAGCGCTCAATGCCCGAAGAGGCGTTTGGCGTGCATGGCATTGGCCCCGATCTGCTGGACTCTCCGCGCCCACCGGAAAAGGGCGAAGTGACGCTGAAGGATAAGCCGGTCTTTGCCAAGGTGGGTCAGGGATTTCGCGACTTTGTGAAAGATTCCCGGCTGGTGATCCACAACGCTTCGTTCGACATGAAGTTTTTGAACGCTGAGCTGGGTTGGATGGGTTTGCCGCTAATCCCGATGGAGCAGGCGCTGGACACGCTGGCAATCGCGCGCAAGCGATTCCCCGGCTCTCCGGCCTCTCTGGATGCGTTGTGCCGGCGATTCAATATCGACAACTCGAACCGCGTGTTGCACGGGGCGTTGCTCGACTCGGAAATTCTGGCCGAAGTTTATCTGGAGTTGATTGGTGGCCGCCAGCCGGATTTCGGTTTGTCGACGGCGGGGACATCCGGCGCCGGTGGCGGAGAGGAATGGCGTCCCGGGGCGCGTCCGACTGCTTTGCCTTCCCGCATCACGGAAGAGGAACGCGCGGCACACAAAAAATTTGTCGAAGGTTTGGGCGAAACCGCCCTGTGGACCCGCGCCTGAGATTGGCTCCGGCGCGGGTCAAAATGTTTAGGCTTCGGCTTTTTGCGCTTCTGCCTGACGGCGCATCAGCTCGTTTCGATACAGGCCGACAAAGTCGATATTGTCCAGATTCACAGGCGGATAGCCACCATCGCGCGTCACATCGCTGACAATGCGACGCAGGAACGGGAACAGCATCCGCGGGCATTCGATCATCAGGAACGGGTGCAGCTGATCATCGGCGACCCCTTCCACGTGGAACAGACCGCAATAGTCGATCTCGCACAGGAACAGAACATCCTCCATGCCCTTGGCTTTGGACTTGAGGTTCAGTTTGATCGATACTTCGAACTGATGATCAGCCGGGCGCTTTTTCGCATCCAGATTGACCTGTACGTTGATCTCGGGCTGCACATCGCCCGACACACCCTTCTGGGCCATCACGTTCTCAAAAGACAGATCGCGGATGAACTGTCCCAGAACGCGCATCTGGATTTGCGGGGCGGCCTGGGCCGCGGTGTTTTCTTTGGCGTCTTCTTCGGCCATGGAACTACTCCGAAACTAAAATCCGCCATTGCTTAGCAAGTTGGGCGGGGCACCTCAATGCCGGTGCGGGCCTTCTACCCATTTCGATGGCTTTGACGGGTCCTGGCGGGGCCGGACCTCGGTAAATTCACCGTCGATCACATCATCTTCCGAGAACGGCTGTGGGCCTGTGCGGAACTGTGCGCCGGTGCCCATCTGGAAATGCGTGATCGTTGCCTTGGACTTGAGGTACCGGAACACAGCGACCCGAATGCCGGGAATTAGCAATGCGAAACCAACGGCATCCGTGAAAAATCCCGGTGTCAGCAGCAGGACGCCCGATAACAGGATCATGGCGCCATGGGCCAGCGGCTCGGTCGGGTCATCCAGCTCAGCGAACGAGCGTTGCAGGTTGGCAAGTGCCATGCGACCTTGTGTCCGGACCAATACGGTGCCCAAAACGGCCGTCAGAACCACGATCGCAAGGGTCGGCCACAGTCCGATCAGGCCGCCAACCTGGATGAACAGGGCGATTTCGATGATCGGAACCAATAAAAAAGCCAAGAACAGATACATTTGCGTTAACCTTTAGCATGTGTCGGGCTGTGGACTTGGCCCGAACTGTCACCTACATAGTGGCAGAGGGCTGCGTATACAAAGCCCGGGTTCTGAAATGAGGACGAAATGAACTCACCCCTGATCCAGCTTCTGGTGCTGGCCGGAATTGCCATCTTCCTGATCCTGCGCCTGAAAAGCGTGCTGGGTACGCGTGAAGGTTTTGAAAAACCACCGCTGCAGCAACAGCCGGAGGCACACAAGTCGCGCCGTGATTTCGAAGTGATCGAAGGTGGGCCGGATCACGATATCACTGATCATGTCCAAGAAGACAGCGAACAGGCGCAAACCCTGGCCGCGATGAAGCGGATTGAGCCCGCGTTTTCCGTCAGCGAATTTGTGCAGGGCGCGCGCGGGGCTTATGAACTGATCGTGATGGGGTTCGAAAAAGGAAATCTGGATGAAATCCAGCCTTTCCTGTCGGAAGAGGTGTTTGACACATTCGTGTCGGTTGTCGCCGCTCGAGAAGACCAGGGCCTGACGATCGAGGCGGAATTCGTTGGGGTGCGCGAAACGACGCTTTCGGATGTCAGGTTCGACAAGGACAGCAATGAAGCCGAGATTACCATGAAGTTCATCGGCGAGCTGACCTCGGTCGTGCGGGATCGCGGCGGCGATATCATCGAAGGCAATCCCAACACGGTCAAACGCCAAAAGGACAGCTGGACTTTTGCCCGTGTCATGGGCTCGGACGATCCGAACTGGCTGCTTGTTGCTACGGACGCATGATTGCAGCGCTTCGGTCGCTTTGTCTGGTGGCCGTCATGACCACCGCCGCCAGTGCCGAGGCAACGCGATCCATCCTGTCTTTTGATGACCTTGATGGCTGGGCCGCCGATGACCACGGGGCGGCCCTTTCGGTTTTTCTGAACACGTGTGGCGATCTGGATGATCCGGATTGGCGCGCGTTATGCGGCGTCGCGCGCACCTATGAAGCCGATGCTGCGCGTGCGTTTTTTGAGTTGTTCTTTCGCCCTGTTCTGGTCGAAGACGGCAAAGATGCTCTTTTCACTGGTTATTTCGAACCTGAGTTGGATGGGTCACGCACACGATCCGCCCGCTTCAGATATCCCATCTACAAGATGCCGCCTGAAGCCCGAGGTGTGGACCAATGGCTGAGCCGCCGTGACATTCTGACCAGCGGTGCCATGTCCGATCGCGGGTTGGAGATCGCTTGGGTCGATGACCCGGTTGAGTTGTTCTTTCTGCAAATTCAAGGCTCGGGCCGCGTGCGTCTGCCGGACGGAGGTGCGCTGAGAGTTGGATATGGCGGGGCAAACGGGCATCCGTACCGCTCGATCGGGGCCGAGCTAATCCGGCGCGGCGCGCTGGGCGCGCATCAGGTCAGCGCGCAGATGATACAGGCATGGGTGCGAAAGAATCCCGAGGCCGGGGCCGAGTTGCTGCTCCACAACCCTTCTTACGTGTTCTTTCGCGAAGTCACCCGCGTTGCGCCTGAGCTTGGTCCGTTGGGCGCGATGAACCGGTCTGTCACCACGATGCGCAGTATTGCGGCAGATCCGGTCTATACACCTTTGGGCGCCCCGGTTTGGGTTGAGAAAGACGGAAAAAACCCGCTGCGGCGATTGATGATCGCGCAGGATACTGGCTCGGCCATCAAGGGCGCGCAACGCGCGGATATCTTTTTCGGAACCGGAGACCAAGCGGGCCAGGCAGCTGGTCGCTTGAAGGATCCGGGTCGGATGGTGGTTTTGCTTCCCATTCAGCGGGCCTATGCCCTGTTGCCGGATGAATTCTGATGACTCGCCGCAAGCTGACTTCTGACGAGATCGAGCTGTGGCGCAAGGTCGCCAAACAAGCTGAACGCCTGCATCCCGAACTTCCCCCGACAGTGCATCCCACCACGTTGCCCAAGCCGAAACCGATCAAAACGCCCAAAGTTAGACTCGAAGATTTCGAAATTGGCCAAATAGCGCCCGCTAAACCCGCACGCAATGCGTTGAAACCGTCGATTACGGAAAGTCTGCATGCGAAACCTGTTCAGATGGATCGCAAGGCGTTTGGTCGCCTGAAACGTGGCAAGCTGAAGCCCGAGGGCAAGCTGGATCTGCATGGGATGCGCGTGGATACCGCGCATCCTGCATTGGTGCGTTTCATTCTGACGGCACAAGCCTCTGGCAAGAGACTGGTTCTTGTGGTGACGGGCAAAGGTAAGGATCGGGACGAGCCCGGCCCCATCCCGACCCCGCGCGGCGTATTGCGCAACCAGGTGCCGCATTGGCTGTCCATACCGCCATTGGCGCAGGCGGTGCTGCAGGTGACCCCTGCGCATATCAGCCATGGCGGTGACGGGGCTTATTACGTTTATCTGCGTCGCAGCCGTTAAAGCGTGCGCGCGGCGCGGGTAATGCCGGTTTTTGCCAGAACGCACACCAGTACAAAATAGACCCCGATCCACCGGAATTGTTGGTCCAGCGCAACCCCATGATCGACCAGAACCCCGGTCATACCGGGTCCGATGGCCGAACCGAGCACCATAACCGCTGTGGCCATGGCTTTGATCGCGCCGATATGCCGGGTGCCGTAGAATTCGGCCCAGAATGCGCTGGGCAAGGTGCTGTTTGCTCCGACTGTAAACGCCAAAAAGATCAGTGCTATGGTGGCATCGATGATCGATCCTGAGGCAGAGAGGATCACAAATCCCAACGCCATGGGTAATTGATAGTACGGGATCAGGCGCACGGTCCCCCATTTGTCCAGCGCCCATCCCGTCGCGAACATCGCAAGCAGGGAAACGCCGGTGTAAACCGGAAAAAGGGCCACCAACTCTATGTGTTGCCAGCCTTTGACCTCGGTCAGATGAACCTGATGAAAGAAAAACGCTGTAATAAAAGCCGATGGTCCCAGCAGCGTGGGGGCCATGAACCAGAACAGTGGATGGCACAGCGCCTCGGTGCGGGTCCAATGGCGACCCTGCATTCCTTCGGCTGCGTATTCGCTGGACAGGCTTTGGGGCGTGCGTTCGTTCCGTAGAAGGCTATGCAGTAAGGGAATGCCAAGTATGGTGACACCGGCTGAGATTACCCAAAGCCAGCGCCAGTCCAGATAGACCATTGCGGCGACAAACAGAACCGGCAGCAACGCCTCGCCAACCGAAAACCCTGCTGATGCGATTGACAACGCTTTGCCCCGCGTGGCGGTAAACCAGCGCGCCATTGCAACCAGCGCCAGATGGGTGCTCATGCCCTGCCCGAACAGGCGCAGAAAAAAGACCACGAGGGGCAGAAGAACCAGCCAGTTGTTCAGCGCCATGGCAAGGGCGGCAAATGCCAGCCCGGTTAGCACTACAGGCCCCAGAACCCGCACGCGAAAAATATCGGTCAGGCTGCCAGCCCAGATCATGACAATGGCCGAGACGGTGGTGCCCAGCGAATACAACCCACCCCAGGCACCATGGCTCAACCCGAAAGCAGTGCGAATCTCGCCCGAGAAGATCGAGATGAAAAACGTCTGTCCGAAGCTGGATAAAAAGGTCAAAAGCACACCTGCACCAAGCCACCGTGCGTTGTCCCGCAGGTAGCGAACAGGCCCGCGTTGGATCACGGAGTGATCACTTTGGTCTCACCAGTTTCGCTCAGCACAATTTCGGTCGCGCCATCAACGTTGCGCTGACTCCTGGGAACCAGAATATCGATCCCGGGCGGTCCGTCCGGTCCGAATGTGGACGACACCCGGCGAACCGAATTCAGAATGGTCAGCAACGCAGGAGAAGTGGCGGCGACGAAGTGAGACGATTGTGCATCGCTGTTGAAGGCGGTTGTGTCGATCACGTTGATCGGAAATTCGGACAGCGACTCGATCGAGCTGATGTTGCCCAGACGTTCGCCTTCAGCCGTGCCGCGCAGGCGGGCCGAAATGTTCAGGATTTTATCCTTCTGCGACACCATCACGACGAAGGGATCAGGAGGATTGTCGATCCGTTCCATTTGCGACCGGAACAGATCCACATCCAGATCGGGAGAGATCAGTATAACTCCCTCGATGTTTCGGTTCGGCCAGTTAGGCTCTTGCAATTCGGCCTGGCGCATCATCTCCATTGACAGGGCGCTTCCCATACTGTGCGCGACCAAGATCACGCGTTTTACGCCCATGGATTTCAGGTCGCGTATGGTCTCTTCCAGCCCGTCGCGGGCAAACAGCATGCTGTCCAGATCATAGGCATAGCCGAAGCCCGTGGCGCGGCTTGGCCAGGAATAGACCAGAATGCTGCCCGGAAGACCAATGTCGTGGGACAGTTGCGCCGCGCGAAAAATGGTCTCGGTCTGGGTCGAATTATACCCATGCACGAATATCGTCACCTCGTCCTGTCCGCGCAGGTGTTTCTGCAAATCCCGCGAACTGTCCAGTTCTGTTGTGTCGACCAGCACGAATTCCTTGTTGGGATCCGGGTTTGCATATGAAAACTTGAGCGTTCCGGGCGTATGGCTTGGAGGGATCGAGACTGTTGTATCCAGAAATTTCAGGCTATCGGCGCGGCGAAAGCCGTAGGAGCCGTCTGCCTCTCGGGCGCGCGTCGTGCTGGCAAAGACCTTGACTGGCGTGCCAACCTCCAGCGCCGAGGGCACGGTTTCGGTAATTGTCCTGTCCGTACATGAGGTCAAAGACAGGAATGCAATCAAAACGATAAATTGGCGCAGCACGGGCGGACCTCGGATAGCTATTGCGTCAAGCTAACGAATTCTGGCCTCGCGTCCAGCGACACAAGGCGACTTTGGTGCAATTCCTGTCAAATGGCGTTACAGAACGTAACGGCTGAGATCGGTGGATTTCGTCAGCTCGCCCAGATTGTCCTCGACAAACTGTGCGTTCACGGTGATCTCGGCCCCGGCCTGATCGGGCGCAGTGAACGAGAGTTCCTCGAACACCCGCTCCATCACTGTATAAAGCCGCCGTGCGCCGATGTTTTCGACGCTCTGGTTCACATCCGCCGCGATCTTGGCCAGCGCGGCAATGCCGTCATCGGTAAAGCTGACGGTAACCTCTTCGGTGCCCATCAGGGCAGTGTATTGGCGGGTCAGAGCGTTGTCGGTCTCGGTCAGGATACGCACGAAATCTTCTTCGGTCAGCGCCCGCAACTCGACACGGATCGGCAGACGCCCCTGCAATTCCGGCAACAGGTCCGAGGGTTTGGCGATGTGGAACGCTCCGCTGGCAATGAACAGGATATGGTCGGTTTTCACCGGGCCGTGCTTGGTGGACACCGTGGTGCCTTCGATCAGAGGCAGCAGGTCGCGCTGCACCCCTTCCCGGCTGACATCGCCACCGCGTGCTTCGGCGCGCGCGCAGACCTTGTCGATCTCGTCCAGAAACACAATGCCGTTCTGCTCGACCGACTCCAAAGCCACGCGGTTGACGGTTTCATCATCCAGCAGCTTGTCGGCTTCTTCCCCGATCAGCGCGTCATAGCTGTCGGCGACGGTCATACGTTTCTTGACGGTGCGCCCGCCAAAGGCTTTACCGAAGATATCGCCCAGATTCATCATCCCCATCTGGCCGCCGGGTTGACCCGGAATGTCGAACATCGGCATCGGGTTTGACGTGTCCGAAAGTTCCAGCTCGATCTCGGTGTCGTCCAGTTCCCCGGCTTTCAGTTTCTTGCGGAACATCTCGCGCGTGGCCTCGCGGGCGTCTGTTCCGGCGATGGCTTCGATCACACGATCTTCCGCAGCTTGATGGGCGCGGGCCTTCACATCTTCGCGCATGTATTCGCGGGTCTGGATGATCGCTGCATCCGCCAGATCGCGCACAATCTGTTCCACGTCGCGGCCGACATAGCCGACCTCGGTAAACTTGGTGGCCTCGACCTTGATGAAAGGCGCGCGGGCCAGTTTGGCCAGACGGCGGCTGATCTCGGTCTTGCCAACGCCGGTGGGTCCGATCATCAGGATGTTCTTCGGGTAAACCTCATCGCGAATGTCATCCGCCAATTGCTTGCGCCGCCAGCGGTTGCGCAGCGCGACGGCAACGGCGCGTTTGGCATCCTTCTGCCCGATGATAAAACGATCCAGTTCCGAGACAATCTCGCGCGGGGTCAGGTCGGTCACGGGGGCAGTCCTTTCGATCAGCGGTTTGGCTTAGGTAGTCACCGCAAGGGCGAAAACAACATCGGCGGCGCTGCTTAGCAATGCGCTTTCGGCTTTGCAAATGCTTTCCTTAGGTGATCGGCGCGCCCTCTGATACAGTGATTTCAAGGTGTTGAGGGTCCGGAGTGCGGAAATGACGAAAATTGCCAAGATCACCCTTCTGTTTGTGGTGTTTGTGGACCTGATCGGACAGGGGCTTGTCTTTCCCATCATCAACTCGCTGATTATGGAGACGAAATCGGGCTTCCTGCCGGAAAGCACGGCCATGGGCACACGGCACTTTTATTATGGTCTGGTGATCGGTTGTTTTTTTCTGTCGTGGTTTCTGGGCGTTGTCTACGTGTCCAAAGTCTCGGACTCGATCGGACGGAAAAACGCGTTGTTGGTCTGTTTGGGCGGGGCGCTGATTGGGTACGCGCTGACGATTGCCGCCCTCTATATCAACAGCCTGCTGCTGCTGATCGTGGGCAGGTCGATCACCGGGTTTACCGCAGGCAATCAGCCCATCGCGCAAGCCGCGATGATCGATGGCAGCACCGATGCCGCGGATCGGGACCGAAACATGGGCTATATCGTGACCGGCGTCAGCTTTGGCCTTGTCGGAGGGCCCATCATCGGTGCGGTCCTGTCCGATGCGGCCTTGCTGGGCAGCGTTGCGACCCTGAAAACACCGTTTTACGGGGCCTTTGTTCTGGTCCTGATCGCCATTTTCCTTGTCCTGACCTTCTTCAAGGACACGCGGACCGAGCGTGCCGCTTTTGTGTTCCGCGCCCGCGATGTCACGGATAGCCTGATCGCAGTACGCGAACACCCGACGGTTCTGAAAATCCTGCCGGTCTATTCGTTTTTCATGATCGCCAACGTCACCTTCTATGTGTTCGTCGACAATTTCCTGACCAGCAAATTCGGATATGGCGTGATCGGCGGCAGTGTGGCCATGGTTGTGATCGGTTTTGCCCTCGCGTTCTCGAGTACATTCCTGGTTAAGCCCGCGCAGGAAAAGTTCAGCAAACATCAGATCATCTACACCTCTCTGATCGTGATGGTGATCTGCGGCTTGGCATTCGCCTTTATCCCCAGCGGAATCCTGATTTATATCCCGGTCTTTTTCTTCTATTTCCTGTTCGGGGTTGCCTACCCCACAATGCTGGGTTTGTTTTCATCAAGCGTCAGCGAGGCCGATCAAGGCTGGGTTATGGGCGTGACCACAGCTGTATTCTGTCTGGCCGGGGGCATCATGTCCCTGATCGGCGGCGGATTGATGAGCATCGACATCCGCGTGCCCTACTATATCGTGATCGTTGCGGCGATCTTTGGCCTGATCGGTATGCACCGGCGCTGGAAAGGAAAAGAGATCAAGGCGCTATTGGCCTGAGATCTCCTCAACCGTCAGATTACCGTTGGTATAGACACAGATATCAGCGGCAATTGCCATCGCCTCGCGCGCCACCTGCTCGGCGGCTTTGTCGCTGTCCATCATCGCGCGTGCTGCCGCCAGGGCAAAGTTCCCGCCCGATCCGATGGCGGCCACGTTGTGTTCGGGTTCCAACACGTCCCCTGCCCCGGTGATGACCAGCAGGTCCTTACCGTCAGTCACGATCAGCATCGCTTCGAGCTTTTGCAGGTACTTGTCGGTGCGCCAATCCTTGGCCAGCTCGACCGAGGCGCGGGCCAGTTGACCCGGCGTGGCTTCCAGCTTGGCTTCTAAACGTTCCAGCAGCGTGAAGGCATCCGCCGTCGATCCGGCGAATCCGGCAACCACTTCAAACCCACCGGGCGACAAACGGCGCACCTTGCGGGCGGTGCCCTTGATCACGGTCTGACCCAGACTGACCTGCCCGTCGCCCGCAATCACCACGTGGCCGTCTTTCTTGACGCCAATAATCGTTGTGCCATGCCAACCGGGAAAATCGCTGTCTGCCATGAAAGCCTCCGTACTATCCGGCGTCCTATATGGGCCGGACCAGCAGCCAGCGCAACCGTTCTCAAACTGCCTAAAAGATATGCAATGCGTGCAATCCGGGGTTACCAATCCGGCAATTGTGAGTCTCTGAGGCGCAGGTTACATCAGCCCCACAACCGACACGAGGTCGGCTGTTTCAGATATAAGGAACGCGCAAATGGCTGCTATTGCCAAAACCCATGCGCCGCTCGGAGCAGTCACCATCCTGCATGTAGTGGACGCATTTCTCGGCACTTTCGAAAACGCTGTCGAATGGAACAACAACCGCAAAACCCGCAAGGAACTGTCGGCCCTGAGCGATGAGCAACTGGACGATATCGGCCTGACACGGGCCGAAATCGAAAAGATCTGATCCATCGATCTAAAATCCATGCTGATGAGACAAGCCGCCGGTTCATCCAGGCGGCTTTTTCATGTCTTGTTGATTTCGGGATGATCGAGCGACCTAGAAACGGCAGTTCTTGAAACGCGGCTGATCCCATGACACACAAGGCTGTGCCAACCGGTGTTTTCACAGCAGAAATTGCATGTCTCAGCTTACCGATACGGAAATGACCACCCAGCAACGTCGCGCGTTTCTTGCCGACGTCATTCGACCTTATGATCTTGGCTATCATCTGATCCGTATCGGCGCGTTCGGGGATGGTGGCTATTTGCTGCCCAATGATCTCGAGGACATCGCCGCATGTTTTTCGCCGGGTGTGTCACTGCAATCCAGTTTCGAGCTCGATCTGGCGAAACATGGCATTCGATCCTTCATGGCGGACGGGTCGGTTGAGTCCCCTGTTCTGACCGTGCCCCATGCAGAGTTCATTCAAAAACACCTGGCCGAGGAAACCGGTGATCAGGTGATCTCGCTAAAGGACTGGATGGCGCAATCCGCCCCGGCAGCTGGTGATCTGATCTTGCAGATGGATATCGAGGGCGCAGAGTACAAAGTGCTTGCTCCACTATCGCGGTCTGAGCTGAACAGATTTCGGATCATCGTAATTGAGCTTCACGGCATTCCGTCGATTCTGACAAAGGCGCGGCGCTTCCAGCAAGCATATCCTGCTTTGTCTGCCCTGAAGGAAAGCTTTATCTGTGCTCATTTGCATCCCAACAACGCATCAGGCGTTGTCGAGTTCGAAGGCGTGGCATTCCCGCGTGTGATCGAGGCGACTTTTGTGCGGCGGGATCGGGTCAAGAAAATCACGCCAGTTGACGCCTTGCCGCATCGGTTGGATGTGCCGCACCGCGCGCATATCCCGGCACTGACCCTGCCTGTGGAATGGACCGAGTATCCAGCGACTTGAAGTCAAATAAAAAAGGAACGCCCACGAGAGGCGCTCCTTTCAACGTACTTGATCAAAGATCAGATGGATTCGTCAATCCAGCTTTGCAGTGCTGCCTTTGGGGCGGCGCCGGCACGGTTCGACACAACCTGACCGTCCTTGAAGATGAACAGCGCGGGGATACCGCGCACGCCCATGGCCGCTGCAGCGTTCGGGTTGCTGTCCACATCAACCTTGGCAATTTTCACCTTGCCACCATACTCGGTCGCCAGCTCTTCCAGAGCGGGGCCGATCTGCTTACATGGGCCACACCATTCGGCCCAGAAATCGACAACCACAGGGATGTCAGAGTTCTTGACCTCGGCGTCAAAGGTGTCGTCAGTTACGGCTACGGTCGACATATTCTGTCTCCTGAATGGGGAATGCTTGGTCACAGAACCTAGGTGCGGGGTATTCGGACGTCAAGATATCTGGGCGCGACGCAATGCGTCCGTCACAATATCGTGTGGCAGCCACATCAACTGTGCGGTGCGGGTCCAAAGGATCGCGGTTCTGATGTCCCGGCCCGGATATATTTGCGCAAGCGCCTCCGCATAGGCTCCCATCTGCCGCAACAGGCCTTCTGGGCAAGCGGTTGGGTTGTCGGGGACCATCATATTCGATTTGAAATCAATGACCTGAATATCCGTTTCCGACACGATGAGACGATCAATAACGCCATGCACACGCCGACCCATGAGATCGGCCGATATGGGAATTTCGGCAAGGGTATCTGGCGCGAAAACAGGCTTTAAATGTTCGGCCGTCAGCACAAGTGCTGCTTCGCTCAGCAACGCTTGCCGCTCCGCGTCTTGCATATCAGGCAGAACCCGCGCGCAAAGCTGCGTCCAGTTGTCCGGTGCTACCGACGGAAGATGCTCCAGCAGCAGGTGCAGGCGCGTGCCGCGCAGTTTGGCGGCCTCTTCATCCAGACCTTTGTCGCCGGGCAACGCCTTGGCGCCGCCCAGTTCGGACGGACTCAGCGTATCGGGTATGGGTGCCGGTGGCGGTATGGGTGAGGCAAATACCTTTGGCAGATCTTCGGGTGTATCTTTGTCTTCCTCGGGCGTGATCTTCTGCAGCCCGTCCCAGTCGCCATGGGACAGCCGCAGCGTATCCGAGCCTGGTATCTGTGTGGCCCCGGCACGTGTCATTGCGGTTTGAACCATCTGATACCAACTTGATCCATCCTTCCCGACATCACCCGCGGCTGCAACAATTAACCATTTTTCTGCTCGTGTTAGAGCCACATATAGCAACCGAAGCCGTTCATTTTCTTCCCTCTCGCGCGCCTCGACCCGCGCCTCGGCAATCAGGCGTGGCGACGCATCAGCGGGGACTTTCCACAAGGCTGTGCCCTCGGCCACCATGATCTCGGCATCACGCGGCGCCCGTCGTTTGCCGGTATCGGGCAGAATGACGATCGGGGCCTCCAGCCCTTTTGAGCCATGCACGGTCATCACGCGGATCATGTTTCCGACGCCGCTCATCTGTCGTTTGATCTCAAGATCGTCGGTTTGCATCCAGGTAAGGAACCCGGTCAGGCTGGGAATATCGGTCCGTTCATAAGCCAGCGCCTGCGACAGCAGCGCGTTAATCCCGTCTTCGGCTTCGGCCCCCAACCGGCCCAACAGGTTGCGGCGACCATTGTGGCGGGTCAGGATACGCTCGATCAGATCATAAGGGCGCAGAAAATCGATTTGGGCCCGAAGATCGTTCAGAATGCCAAGTGTTTCGGGATACTCCTCGGCCCTTTGGCGCAGGGCTGCCCACAGAAATTTGTCCTGCCGCCGATGGGCCAGATCGAACAATTGCTGTTCCGACCACCCTAACAACGGAGATTTCAGGACTGTCGCCAAAGAAAGGCTGTCTTCGGGTGTCGCGAGAAAGCTCAGCAGAGCCGCCAAATCCTTGACCGCAAGTTCCGCGCCCACTTTCAGCCTGTCAGCCCCGGCGATGGGCAAATGCCTGGCCTTGCACGCGCGGATGATCTCGGCAAACAGATCCGAGCGACGCTGTACGAGGATCAAAAAGTCGCCCGGCTGCACTTTGCGGCGCACGAACACATCGGGTGCGTCACCGTCTTCTGGGATAGTTTCGCCGCGGTCGATCATCGCCTTGATGGATGCCGCAACCTGTTCGGCCAATATCACTGTATGATGACGCGCACCGGGTCGGTCCACTGGGTCGGTCCAGTCGATCTCATCATCGTCCTCGACCTTTTCGACCACAGGCCACAGGTCCACACGCCCGGGCAGGTCTGCCTTGAAGGCGCGGTGCTGACTGTCCTTGTGGAACCCGGCCTCTGCATGATTTTCAAAGAGGATATCGACAAGTGAAAGGATCGCGCTGGAGGATCGGAACGAATATTCCAGCGTCGAATCCCACAATTTAGAGCCTGATTCAGTCAGTTTTCGCCCGAATTCCTGCTGCATGCGATCAAAGGCTTGTGGATCGGCGCCCTGAAACGAATAGATCGATTGTTTTTTGTCGCCCACCACAAAAATGGTGCGCTCTACGCCCGAGCGTGCGCCCTCGCCGCTGGTGAATTCCTGTGCCAGTTTCTCGACGACATCCCACTGATCCGGGCTGGTGTCTTGCGCTTCGTCCACCAGAATGTGATCGATTCCGCCATCCAGCCGGTACAAAACCCATTCAGCTACCGCCGGATCGTTCAACACCTGCCGCGCGCGCAGGATCAGGTCGTCGAAATCCAGCCAGCCGCGTTGCTGTTTACGTCGCTCGTATTCCGGCAGGAAAGCGGATGCAAATCGATGCAGGACATGTGTTTTGCGCGCCGCCACAAGCGCCAGCCGCTGCTCGCGCGCTGCTTCAACGCGCAGCATCAGTGCTTCGAGCTGCGGCATCTTCCCGGCCAGCGCACCTTCGCGCAGTGTTTTGGTCGGGAAACTGTTGATCTTGGCGGTGAATGGTTCCTTCGCCGCTTTTCCGGTCAGAAACACAGCTTCCAGAACTGGCAGGCTGTTGATACGAGGATCGGTGAACGTTGCCAGTTTGGCGGCCGCCTTGGCGTTGTTGCCGCCGCTTTCCGTCAGCACGGGCAGGATTGAGCGGATCAGATCGACCTCTCCGCCCAAAAAGACGCGCGACAGCAAGGTGTCTTCGTTGAACCCATCGGGTAAACCGAAGCGCGCCAGTATGGCATCCCATCCCAACGGATGCGCAAACTGGCTGCGTCTGTGTGTCACGGCCGCAGTCAGGGTGTCAAAGCCGGTATCAGTGACAAACCGAGCCACTTCGTCGATCAAAGTGGCATGTAGGCTATCGGCAAAATCCTCGAGAATCTCTTGGCGCAGCAATGCGGCGGCCCGATCCTCCATCTCGGAAAACTGCGGACTGACGCCCGCTTCCAGCGGAAATCGGCGCAAAAGCGATGCGCAGAATGAGTGGATCGTCTGAATTTTCAATCCGCCGGGTGTTTCGATAGCCCGTGCAAACAAGGTTCGGGCCTGCGCCAACCGTTCGGGATCGATCAGGCCGGGCACGCCCAGATCGGACAGCTGAGCCAGAAGCCGATCATCGTCCAGCATCGCCCATTCACCCAGCCGTTTGAACAGCCGGTTCTGCATCTCGCTGGCGGCGGCTTTGGTATAGGTCAGGCACAGAATGTGTTGCGGCTGCACCCCGTCCAGCAGCAATCGCGCGACACGGTCGGTCAGGACCCGTGTCTTGCCCGATCCCGCATTGGCGGCCAGCCAGGTCGAAGCATCAGGCCGCGCCGCCTGAACCTGCCGCTCGGTCGCGTCGTTGCGAGCGCTCACGTCAGATCCTCCGGTTGCGTTTCATCCGTTCGGTCCCACTCACCAAAACGCGCCAGATGGTCGTAATCCCCGATATCGGTGTCCTTATGCAGCATCCGACGGGATGAAAAGCCTTGATCGGGCTCTAAATAGGCGGAAACCAGTTCTTTTAGTTCTGACAAAATCTTGTCTACAGGTTCCTTCGACAATGGGGCCGGCACTTCCTTGTAGTTGGCGCCGACGCCGATAAAAACCGCCTCGGCCACAGTCAGCGGGTCAAAGCCCTCAAGTCCACCCTGTTCGGCAATGGCCGCTTCGATCAGCAGTTGTTTGTCGAATCTTGCCTGCTGGCTTTCGGTCGGCGGGGCACCGGTTTTGTAATCGACCAGCCGCAAAGCCCCGCGGCTGTTTCGATCAATCCGGTCTGCACGACCCGCGATGGTAAAGTCCAGCGGGTGCAGCTTCAGGCTCATCGCAGCTTCAAAGGCGACGGGTCCACCGTCCTTGCGCCGTCCGATTTCGGCCGTCAACAAGTCATCGGCGATCCGGTCCAGGCGCGCCAACCACAGTTTGCGTGCCGTGGGCCAGGCGACATGTTGTTGTAGCAGAGATTCCGCGCGTTTCAGGAAGTTCTCTCGGGTCAAAAGCGCGGTATCCAATACGCTGTCCCGGATGAAGTGCTCCAGAATCTCGTGAACAACAATACCGCGCAACAAGGCGTCCGGGGTTTGCACCAGCGGGTCCAGAGGCTTTAGCCGCAGCACATGTTTGGCATAAATCGCATAGGGATCTCGGATCAACCGCTTGATCTCGGTGACCGTCAAGCGACGCGGTCTGGCTGCCACAGGAGGCCGCGGTGAGGGGCGTGGGGCGGCTGCGGCTCTGGGCGCGTGTTCTAACTGCCCGGCCCAGTGCAGCCATTTTTGTCCTCGCGCGCGCATGTCCGCCAGCTCTTCGGGCCCGCCTTGTTCGGGCAGGCCGCTCAGCAAATTGGTCAGTCGGTTCAACCAGCGGGACGGAACCGTTTCCGCATCATCGGACCGGATTGCGCGGGTCAGCCAAACTTCGGGCGCGCCGACGGCCTGCTGGAAATCATGCGCCGACAGACCGATCCGTCGCTCGGGCAGCAACAGCCCCACCTTGTCACGCATCTGACGATTCAACCAGGGATCGGGTGCGGCAGCTTCGGGCCAACTGCCTTCGTTCAAACCGCCAAGGATCAGAAGATCAGCGCCCTGCACCCGTGCCTCAAGCGTGCCCCAGATCATGATATGAGGATGTGGTGCGTCGCGGTCGCGTACCTCTTCGTTTGCCAACAAGGCGCCCAGCAAATCGGCAAAGTCATGCGCCGTCATCGTGCCGCCATGTTGCGCTTCTGTCTCGAGCGCGGTTATCACAGACTGCGCTTTTTGCCCGGCGTTTTTATCCCAAAGGGTGCCTGTTTCACCTGCACTGCCCGCAGAAATGGCCTGCGCCAAAGTACGCAAGTCTGCCACCCAGTCTGATAGCTGGCGTTCACCTGAAATCTGTTGGTTGCAGAATTGAGCGGTTACCCATTGCACCCAGGGATCAGGCAATTTCGCGCGCAGAGCCAAAGCGGCAATGTTCTCCGGATCGGGGAAGGGAATCCCGTGACGGCGCAAGTCCAGCTCAAGCTCGCGGGTATTCAGCAGATGTTCGCCGCGCGCGCCGCCATCGTGACACAGCGGATGCTTGAGCAGGGTCAGCAATGTCTCGCCATCCAGCCGCCGCGCAAACAGGTTTGCCACATGCCGCAGAAACCGACCAGGAGGCGAAAGCTGCAGCGGCAGGCCTGCGCTGTCATCGGGCAGGATGTTCCACTGATCCAACGCCGCGCTGACCTGACGGGTCAGCATGCGGTCAGGCGTAATCAGGGCGGCGGTTTGGCCTGCTTCGGCGGCCTGACGCAGGCGCAGGGCAATGGACAATGCCTCGGTTCGGGGGGATTGCGCCTCGACCAGCGTCAGATCCGCGGCTGCCTGATCAAGACCCGTCAATCGAGGGCCTTCGGACATCCAGGCATCCGTAATCGGAGCGGGGCGCAAAGCAAGTGAGATCAATGCGTTGCGTGCGGGCGAGGGCGGTTCAACCGGGGTCCAGCGTTTGATCTGATCAGGGTTCAGCCCCAGCCGGGCCATCAGCTTATAGAACCGGAATTGCGGATGATCCTCCGAACTCAAACCGTCCGTCAGACTCGCCCAAACTTGGTCAGGCTGGTCAAAATCAAACCCCGGCAGGATCAGCGCCCCTTGTGGCAACCGGGCCACCGCCTCCATCAGCATCAGCGTTGTTCCGCGCGAACCGGTCGAGCCTGCAAGAATGACCGGGTGTTGCGGCGGCGCGGTTTCCCAGCGGGTGATCAGGTTTTCAACCACGCGCCGTTGCCGTGCCTGCACATCCAGCGCATTGTCGTCGGCCTCAATGAACCGGTCAGCGATCCCGATGAATGCCTGCGCGCGCGCCCAGTGACCGGACATATCGCTGACATCCAGCTGTCGGATCGCGTCAGCTGAAACACCTTCGCCCTGCATCTCATCAATCAGGGTGGCCAAACTGTCGGACAGGTCAAACACCGAAGACCGTGCCGCCAGATCAGGTTGCTGGTCCAACAATTTGCTGATCAAGCGGGTCAGTTCCAGACGCCGACGCAAAGGCGGAATTGCCGGGGGAACCTGCGCCAGATCGACGGTTTCCCCTAAATCCGTGACCAGAGACAGACGTGGCAACAGACAGGCAGGGCTCTGGTCAAACAGTTCACGGACCCGGCGCGCCATGCGGCGTGTGTTTAGCACCAGCTCGACCCGCGCCAAATCTTCGGGCGGGTGATCGGCGCTGCGGCTGCGCAGCCCGTCAACCAGCGATTTGGGAAAATCGGCACCAGGTGGCACCGCAAACACCCGGGGCAGGGCGCTTGTGTCAAACATTGGCCAGCAGCCCTTCGGCCATTGCGATTCCTTCTGGTCGACCGACATCGCACCAACGGCCCGGATAGGATACCGCGAACAGCCGACCCTGCGTCTGCATTCGATCCCATAACACGTTCAATGAGAAAGCTGTGTCAGCGATATCAGCCAGCCCTTCGGTTTTCAGTATCTGCGCTCCGCCATAGATCAAGCCCGGACCACGCGTAATCCTGCCATCTGGGTCCGAACGGAAATCGCCCTGACCGGAATGGCCGATGGCCTGCCCGGTCGGGACACACATCAGCAAAGCGTCCATACAATCCGGATTCCATGCATCACGAAGTAATTTCAGCGGGTTGGGTCCTGTCCAAATGGCATCGGAGTTCATCGTGAAAACAGGCCCTGCGCCCAGGAGGGGCAGCGCGGCCCGCAATCCACCGCCGGTTTCCAGTATGGTCGGGGTCTCGTGTGAGATGGTTACGTTTCTGGGCTTTAGATGCGCCTCTATCTGGTCGGCCCGGTAATGGGTGTTTGCGACGACCTTCCGGGGCGCGATTTCATCTACAAGATCCAGCGCGTGATCGATCAGCGGGCGACCGGCCACATCGATCAAGGGCTTGGGGCGGTTCTTGGTCAGCGCGCCCATGCGGGTTCCAAAACCCGCAGCGAATAACATGACGGCCTGCGGCGTGGTGGTCATCGGGCCCTCAGCCTTTCCAGATTTTCAGGTGTTGGTCGGGGCAGCGCGTCGCGCAAGAGCCCGGCCACCTGTGCCAACGCCGGATGTTCCAGGTTGCGCATCAAATGGGCCCAGGCCGACGGTATCAGATCGATATAGTTGGGCTTTCCGTATTCTGTCGCCAGTCGGGCAAACCCGCCCAGAATGCGCAGATTGCGCTGAGCGCCCAGTACCGCGTAAGCGGTATGAAACCTATGCGCATCCGTGCCGGTGGCCGAGATGTAGCGATCGATCATGCGCATCTCGATCCCGGCGGGCACCCTGCGCCGAACATCCTGCAACAGAGACATCAGATCATACGCGGGATGCCCAAGCATTGCGCTCTGGAAATCCAGCAACCCGACACGCGCCAGCCCGCCACGCTCGGGCAGCCAGATCAGGTTTTCGGCGTGATAGTCCCGTTGTACCACAACGCGCTGTCCGCCGGTTTCTGTATGAAGGATATCCGCAAACCGCGATTCAAACTGCGTTCGGGCCGGAGCATCGAAACTTCCCTGAATTCCCTTGGCGTATTTGGTAAAGGACAGGGCAGCCAAATCGGTCATCATCGCCGGATCATAGCTGTCCAGTGCCAATGTGGACCCTTGGTGGAGATGTACGAGTACATCTGTCGCCGCGTCATAGAGGGTCCGTTCAAGCTGCGGCTCGGCCTGCAACACGCGGGCGAACAGAGCATCGCCCAGATCCTCAAGCAAAAGAAAGCCATACTGAGCGTCTTCGGCATATATCTCGGGCGCGCTGAGGCCGAGCGAGCGCAGATACTGGGCCACGCGCACAAAGGCTTCGACATCTTCGCCTTTTTCGGGTGGTGCATCCATCAACACGGCGGTTCTGCCGCTGGCCGTGTCGGTCACGCGTTCGTATTTCCGGTTCGATGCGTCCCCGGCAAGCGGAGCGCGGCTTGCCCCGGCCCAGGTGGTTCGGGCAATCAGGGCTTCGGCGAGAACAGCCCGGTTTGTCATTTTATCGCCTCCAGCTTTCGCATCCAAACCGGATCGGACCACGAGATTTCCAGATGCCGTCTGCCCAAAACCTCGGGATCGGTCCGAAACCGGAGGCTCAGGGCGGATGCGGGCGTCAGAGCGCCCAGTTTTTCGGGCCATTCGATCAGGCAAATCGCAGAGTCAAATGCCTCTGCCAACCCCAATTCATCGATCTCGAATTCCGAGGACAGACGATAGAGATCGGCGTGCCAGATCTCTCCGATCTGTGTGTCATAGACTTGCACAAGGGTGAATGTAGGCGACGGGACATCTTCGATCCGGTCCATCGACGACTGGATCAGGGCGCGGGCAAAATGGGTTTTTCCGCTGCCAATTTCTCCGCCCAGAAGGATGACGTCAGCGGGCCGCAGACACCGGGCCAAACGCGCCGCAAGATCCGAGGTTTCCTCGGGCGAATTCAACAGGATCGAGACAGGCGCAGTCATGGCGCCACAATGGACCCGCCCCGAAGCGGCTGCAACCCGGTTCAGGCGCTGATTTTCCGTATTCCCGCCATTGGTTCCATCGTGTTGACATGTGTAAAACGAACGATGGTAGCGCCGTTCTGCATTGGACTGACGGTGCAGGTCATGTCGCGACCGTCTCGCATCCGAATCTCAGCGCTCCATTCCGCGCGGTTCTCGCGTGACTTTACGAAATCCCGGATTTCTCCAAGAACCGGAGACGCCATGCAGTGGTCTTGCCACGCACGGGTGACATCAAGGATGGTGACGGGGTCAAAGCCGGTCTCGTCGCTGTCGCCCCAAAGGGTTTGATAGGCATAATTTGTCAGGGCCAGCGACCCGTCGTCGGAAAAGACGGCAATGGCGTCGGCCAGCTTGTCCAGAATGGATTGCATCAGGTCCATTTCCGACCGGAACCGCCGGGTCAACGTGATTTCGGCCGTAATGTCCTCGAACAGGAAGGCAACAGCTCCATCCGGATGGGGTCGCCCGCTGACCGAATAAACCGACCCGGACGGGAGCGACCAGGTCTCCTGATAACTTCCATCCTGTGCCGCCTCTAGAAGATCGTCCATCTGGCGCCGCCAACTGCGGTAATTTTTGGGCTCGGGCATCATGTGCTGATCCCGCATCCGGTCAAAAAAGCTGGACAGGCTGGGGCGACAGCTGAGGAAATCCGGAGGCAATCCGGTCAGATCAATCAGCGCGGGATTGAACAGAGCAAGTTGCCGGTTGCGGTCGAAGATCGCCAGACCGATGGACAATTGCGCGAAGGTTTTTGTCATGGTCTGCACGAATTTGCGCTGCGTGGTTTCGGCCTCGACAATCGCGTTGACGTCGACCGCATAACACAGCAAACCCTGCTCGCGCCGCATACAGGTCAGATCGAACCAAAGCTTGGCGTCCGCACCATCTGCAGAAATTGACACGCGGATCTTGCGATCCAGTTGTGTGTCATCCTGAATGGTCGGGATCAACGGCTCGGTCAGGTCAGCATCCGTACCGCGGATTTTGCGAACCAGCGCGACATACGCGGCGTTGCACCAGCCAACCCGCGCCTCATGATCAATCAACCAAACCGGATACGGGGCCTTGTCCATCGCCAGTCTGACAGGATCGTTGGGATCGCGTCGGGCAGGGGTGGGGGCCAGGGTCAGCTCTCGCATCTGGACCCGCACGATGCCGTCGATCCATTCGCAAAGAACCTCGCGCTCGACGGTGCAGTCGATGGCCGAGACCACAAGACTGCCTTCATTGCGGACGATATCCGGCGAGTCCGGAAAAGATGGGAAGTCGCGGTTCAGCAATCTGTGGAGGTCTTTCCAGTCCCGAACAGCCTCATACCCGGCCAGCGCAATATCTGAATGGCTGATCAGCCTGTCCCCATCGAACAGAAACACCACATCGAACAGGCAATCCCGCGCAGACAGGCCAAAACTGTCATTCCGCAGCATATGCCGTGGCATAAGCCACACAATTGCGAAACAGGCCGAAACCAGGCTGACGACCGCAAGTATGAGCCAGTCGGTCATGGGTCAAAAACTCTCCGTTAACCATCAGGGGCTGTTTATCGCGACCAAGTGTTAACGGGGTCTTAACTCAGATCTCAAAAGGTTGATTTACACCCGAGGGAACCGGAGTGTCGCCTGTCTGCGCATCA
Organism: Ruegeria sp. AL1; assembly: GCF_056540905.1. Lineage (NCBI taxonomy): Bacteria > Pseudomonadati > Pseudomonadota > Alphaproteobacteria > Rhodobacterales > Roseobacteraceae > Ruegeria > Ruegeria sp. AL1. The sequence goes on along the minus strand of NZ_JBQFXP010000008.1, from coordinate 17,807 downwards.
ATGATTTTCCGGGGCCAGGCCACTTTGACAATGGCCCCGGTCCGGTCGGACAAGTTCGTCAGGGTCTGATAGGGGTCAGAGCCGTTGGCAAACTGCAACTCGGCGCCGCTGCGTTCCAGCAGAGTTTTCGCAATGAAGAGACCCAGACCCATGCCTTCGTATTCCGGGCGGGCGCTGCGCTCGGCGCGCCTGCGCCGCATGAATGGATCCCCGATCCGACCGATCATATGTACAGGGTAACCACGGCCGTCATCCATGATGCAGATGGTAATTTTTTCGGGTGTCCATTTGGCCTCGACCCAGACATCCGTGCGCGCAAAATCGACGGCGTTCTGGATCAGGTTGCGCAGGCCGTGAATAATCTCGGGTTTGCGTAGGATCGAAGGTTGCTGAACATCCCCGTCATCGGCAGGCCCTTCGGTAAAGTGAACGGTCTTACCGCGGTTGATATGCGGTTCCGCTGCCTCATGCACAACTGTGGACAGCGGAGCCTGTCGCAGATGCAGGTCGTCTTTGCCCGCCCGCCCCATGTCGCGCAGAATGTCCCGACAGCGGTCCGCCTGTTCTCGGATCAGGGCGGCGTCCTCTTGCAACTCTGGACGCTCGTCCAGTTCTTCGATCAGTTCCGAGCTGGCCAGTTTGATTGTGGCCAGCGGCGTGCCCAGTTCATGCGCGGCTGCTGCGACAACGCCGCCCAGATCGGTCAGCTTCTGTTCGCGGGCCAGAGCCATATGAGTGGCCGAAAGCGCTTCGGACATGGATCGCACTTCCGAGCTGATGCGGTGAGAATATGCGCCGATAAAGACAATCGCGATGACGATCGCGGCCCAGTTTCCGAACAGCAGAATATCCGGGATATCCAGCACAAGGCCCAGCTCGGTGCGCAACGGGACATGAAATTGAACCAGAAGTGTGGTCAGAACTACGGCGACCGTGCCGATGATCAGGGTCGACCGGGTGCTCATGACAGAGGCCGAGATCGTGACAGGGCCGACCAGAAGCAAAGCGAACGGGTTGTTCAGCCCGCCGGTCAGATACAGCAATATCGCCAATTGCAGCAGATCGAACAAAACCATCAGGAAGTTCTCGAACTCGGTCAGACGCTTGTTCTGCGGAAACACGAAGATCGCCGTCAGGTTGCCCAGGACCGAGATGCCGATGGCCAGATAGCACAGCCCGAGATCAAGTTGAACGTGATAGGTCTGTTGTGCCACGGTTATGGCGGTGATCTGGCCGATGATCGCGACCCAGCGCAACAGGATCAGGGTGCGCAGGCGGATCCAGCTGCTGCGTTCCTGCCCACGCCAGAGGCTGATATTGGAATCCTTCATAGGTCGATTATGTCCTGTTGCATCGGCTGTGCAACTTGATAGGTGTCCGCGCCGATACGATCAACACGCCGCTGTCACAGGATCATCGCCATGACCCGCCTTTACGCCATTCTCGCAACCCTTGTTCTGGCCATTGGCCTTGGGGCCATGTGGCTTTTGACCCGCGGAACCGGGTCCGACGACCAGTTTGCGCAATGCCGTTCCAGCCAGATCGCAGGCGGTACGGCGGCCATCGGCGGCCCGTTCGAGCTGTTGAATGGTCAGGGTGAGACCGTCACTGACGCAGATGTGATCACCGAACCGACACTGGTTTATTTCGGATACACGTTCTGCCCTGACGTCTGCCCTTTCGACATGTCCCGCAACGCCGAAGCCGTGGACATCCTGGCCGAGCGCGGGCACTCGACGACGCCGCTGTTTATCTCGATCGACCCGGACCGCGACACGCCCGAGATCATGGCAGATTATGCCTTCAATCTGGGGGGCAAAACCATCGCGCTGACCGGATCACCCGAGCAGGTCAAAGCCGCAAGCCAGGCTTACAAGACCTATTACAAGGCGCATGACAAAAGTGACGAGTATTACCTGGTCGATCATTCCACCTTTACCTATCTCGTCACGCCCGAGCATGGATTTCTGGAGTTTTTCAAACGCGATGACACGGCCCAGCAGATGGCGGACAAGGTTGGCTGCTTCATCGAAAACATGTAGCTGAAACCTGTTGTTTGACCTTTGTCATGGCGCTGCTATTACTCATGTCTAAGCCAAAGTCGTGAAATAGCGGAAAGAATAGAATATGGCGGACACTTCTCAGCTGGATATCGGCCCGGATCAAACCCTGCTTTTGGTTGACGATGACGAGCCGTTTCTGAGGCGTCTGGCCAAAGCTATGGAAAAGCGTGGCTTCGCGGTGGAAACAGCAGGTTCAGTCGCTGCAGGCCGCGCCATCTGTACGGCCCGCCCACCAGCTTACGCGGTTGTGGATCTGAGGCTCGAGGACGGAAACGGCCTCGACGTGGTCGAAGTGCTGCGCGAAAAGCGGCCTGACAGCCGGGTTGTGGTATTGACTGGTTACGGCGCCATCGCCACGGCTGTGGCCGCCGTCAAGATCGGAGCGACCGACTATCTGTCCAAACCCGCCGACGCCACCGACATCACCAACGCGCTGCTGGCCAAGGGTGACGAACTGCCCCCGCCACCCGAAAACCCCATGAGCGCGGACCGGGTGCGCTGGGAACATATCCAGCGGGTTTATGAGCTGTGCGACCGGAATGTTTCCGAGACGGCGCGGCGGCTAAACATGCACCGACGGACTTTGCAGCGGATCTTGGCAAAGCGCAGTCCGCGGTAGAGAACCGCCTATGGACGGTGCCTAATTTTCTAGCTCCTGTTAGGAAGACGCGATCAAGGTCTGCTTAGCGGAGATAGTGTTGAAAAAGTCGATGCAGGATCTGCCGATGGGTTGCGCTCGAAGCAGCTTTGCCGTTCCTCTCAGCCTATTGGTTGTTGTTGCGGAACCATTTTTGCCAGTTTCCTGAGGTTTTGTGCTGTGGCTGCGAGTTGGAACTGTTCGTACGCGCCTTTGGGTCCTCGAAGTCGCATCATCGGCACGCCGATGTATCGCTTCAGATGCGCAAACAGCATCTCGACTTTGCGCCTCTGAATGAATGAGGTCATGTAGGCATCGGTTTTGCGGATATCGCGGGCGACGTCGCGTGCTGCTTCATGAACAGAACGAAGCACGTTTCGGGCTGGCTGTCTCGGACAGCAATTTACTTTCAGTGGGCATGCGTCACAATCATGCTTCGAGGCGCGGTATCGGATGAACCCGTCTTTGCCACCGTTGGGCTTTCGCGGCTTGGAGAAGTTCCGGCGGTATGTTCGCAGTTCCTTGTTGCCGGGGCATGTGTAGCTGTCGGTTGCGGGGTCGTAGATGAAGTCTTCGCGTGAGAATGTGCCGTCCGTCCGTTTGGATTTGTCCCAGACTGGAATGTGTGGCGCGATGCCACGCTCTTCGACCAACCAGCCCAACATCTCTGCTGATCCGTAGCCCGTATCACCAACCAGCTTGTCTGGTGTCATGTCAAAGCGTTCGGTAACCCGGTCGAGCATACGGCGTGCCGCAGAGGCCTCAGCGGTCCGGATCGGAACCGACGGCTCGACGTCAACGATCACCGCATTGTCCAAATCAACCACGTAGTTGGTGGAGTAAGCGAAGAATGCGGCACCTCCATCGGCGCCTGTCCAGCGCGCCGCAGGGTCCACCGGCGAGATGTATTTGGGAACGACTTTGGTGGACGCGCCGAATGCGGCATCATCCAGTGTTTCGAGATATTCGTGAACCACGCGCGTGGCCAATTCCCGTGGCAGACCCTCCTTGCTGTCAATGCCGCGCGTCTGGTTCGCATTGGCGGGGATCAAGCTGGCATCGACGCCAAAGCTCTCGCCACCGACCAGGCCCTCATCGATGCATCGCTGTAGCACCGTTTCGAAGAGGTGGCGGAACAGGCCGCTTTCCCGGAAACGCCCGTGTCGGTTCTTCGAGAAGGTCGAATGGTCTGGCACCGGATCGGTCAGGTCGAGCCTGCAAAACCACCTGTACGCCAGATTGACATGCACCTCTTCGCAAAGGCGGCGTTCTGATCGAATGCCTTGGCAGTGCCCAACAATAGCATCCGGATCATCAACTCTGGATCAATCGAAGGGCGGCCATGCGAGCTATACGACGGTGCCAGAAGTGGTCGAACGTCGGACAGGTCCAGGAACCGATCAATGCCGCGCAACGGGTGATCGGCAGGAACAAACTCGTCAATCGAGAACTCATAAAACAACGCACCTTGCGCCACCTGCCTTGGTCCCATCATCGCCGCACCTCCGCTCATAAAACGAGTGAATCAGCGACACACCAACCAATCAACAGACTTTTTCAACACTATCCGGACATTCCTGGCGTTCGCAGGAGTAATGCCAATGGTAGCTTTCGTTCCGTAGCGGCTTGCTTGAACGCGAATAATTGTGCCACCCTAACTACGTTGCTTGAATTGACTCGTTACATCAAAACCTATTCAGGAAAAAGAAAATGCTCATCGACCAGCTAGCAGCCCTAGCCGCGACAGCAGCTTTGTTGGTCGTATCCCCCAAAGCAGTTCTCTTACAGGAAACTGTCCACGGCGGCGACGTGACAATCGATCCTGCTGCAATCTCGCAAACCGCGCGTTTGGGTTCACGTAGTTATTCACCCTACGCCAACCGCAGTTTTCCCATCCGTCCACTATGGGGTGATCAGCACGTCCATTCCGGCTGGTCATTCGACGCAGGTTTCATCAATGCACTCTCTCCTGAAGATGCGATGCGCTTTGCAAGAGGTGAGCAAGTAGAGACAACGTTTGGCGTGCCTATCCAGTTGTCGCGCCCGCTCGACTGGCTGGCGATGACCGACCATTCGGACCTTCTCGGCATTCCGCCGGCATTGCGAGCAGGTGACCCGGCCTTGGTTGAAGCGGACGAAACGCTGGCTGAATGGAGCGAGGTCATGCAGTTGAATGATATCGAGACAGCCATCCAGGTGGGCATGTCAGCGATCCAAGCCCAAGGCAACAACACTCTGCCGGATGCTGCCAAGGATGAAGACTTCTTCCGCGACACATGGCACGACTACACTGAGATTATTGAAAGTTTTAACGAACCAGGCAGGTTTACAGCTCTTATCGGCTACGAATGGACGCCAAACGAAGGTCCCGGCAACAACATGCACCGCAACGTGATTTATCGCGGTGGTAAAGACACGGCTGATCAGATGCTGCCCTACACGACCTTTGAGAGCTACGACCCTGAAGACCTATGGCGCTGGATGGAAACCTTCGAGGAGACGACAGGTTCGCGGGTGCTGGCCATTCCCCACAACGGCAACCTATCAAATGGGCTGATGTTCGACGACGTGACCTATACCAGCAAGAAACCTCTCGACGCGGATTATGCCCTGCGTCGTCAGCGGTTTGAGCCAATCTATGAGGTCACCCAGATCAAGGGCGACGGTGAAGCCCACCCGATGCTATCGCCAGACGACGAGTTCGCGGACTACGAGACCTGGGACGAAGGGAATCTCAACCTTACGCCGAAAGAACCCGGTATGATTGAGCGGGAGTACTATCGTGAGGCATTGAAACGAGGTATTCGGATTGAGCAGGATATTGGCGAAAATCCATTCCGCATCGGGGCTGCAGCCGGAACAGATTCACACACAGCCTTGAGCGCGGTCGAAGAAGAAAATTTCTTTGGTAAACACTCCGGCGTAGAACCCTCGCCGACGCGTTGGGAACATACCGTATTATCATTTGATGGACGTGAGGTTCTTGGCTGGCGACAAGCTGCATCTGGATATACGGCGGTTTGGGCGACCGAGAACACCCGTGAGGCAATCTGGGACTCGATGGCACGCCGCGAAACCTACGCCTCTACTGGACCGCGCATGACGGTCTGGTTCTTCGGCGGGTGGGAATTTGAGCAGGACGATGTGGGCGTCCGCGAACCCGGCTGGGTCGGCTATGACAAGGGCGTTCCCATGGGATCAGACCTGCCGACCGGTTCCGATGGTGCAAACCCGACGTTCTACGTCGCAGCCTTGAAAGATCCAATCGGTGGCAACCTTGATCGCATTCAGATCGTTAAGGGATGGGTCGATAACGAGGGCAACACCAAGGAAAAAATTTACGATGTTGTCTGGTCCGGCGACCGGGAAATCGGAGTTGACGGCAAACTCCCCGCTGTTGGAAACACAGTGGATGTCGCCGCCGCAACATGGACAAACACGATCGGTGCGCCTGAGCTTATCGCCGTTTGGGAGGACCCGGATTTTGACCCCGCCCAACCGGCGACATATTATGCGCGCGTACTACAGATTCCGACACCCCGCTGGACGGCCTACGAAGCCCTGCGCTTTGATATTGAAATGCCTGACGAAATTCCGATGACGACGCAGGAGCGAGCATATACCTCGCCGATCTGGTACAGGCCAACCGAATGATGATCACAAAGCAGAACTTCGGACAAAGTGAAACTATAACTGCATCGGGCTCACAGGAGACATTCGGCCAATTGGATGTCTCATAAGAGCTCCATCAACTCTTTATGACGAACAGTATACGCCTGCCGAACCTCAACTGGCGGGCGTAGCGTGATCCGCAACCCCTCCATCACCGCCTTGTCCGGACGACCAAAGAACTTGGTCGCCTCAGCCTCGGAAAACCCGGCAATCTGGGTCGCTTCCATCCAGGCGCTGATCTTGTCGGCCTTCTTGATCTGGCGTTTCACAGTCTTCGGCACCTCTGCCGGCAAACCGAACCGGATGTGGATCGCCGCTGCCAGACGGTCATCCAGCGCGCCGTAATCAGGGCCGACGGCGGATTTCACCGGCGAGATCATATCTCCGATCACGTATTCGGGTGCGTCATGTAACAGGGCGGCCAGACGCCATTTGGCGGGGGCTTTGGGGACGATGCGGCCAAACAGCTCTTCGACCAGCAGAGAGTGCTCGGCCACGGAATAGGCGAAATCGCCGCCTGTTTGCCCGTTCCAACGCGCCACAAATGCCAATCCGTGTGCGATATCCTCGATTTCGATGTCCACCGGCGTCGGATCCAGCAGGTCAAGCCTGCGGCCCGACAGCATTCTTTGCCACGCTCGGGGTTGTGTTGCCATTCTGCCATGCCTTGTGAAGTCGGACACATTCTTTTCTCGTTTTCGTGCTAAGATGTACCTGTCAAGATCACCAGCTGCCAACTTTTTCTTGAGCGTTTGTGCTTTGAACCGGCGCGTTGTGATCCCGACATGAAGTGCTGAGGGGGGCGCACGCTCCTCCCGGTGTGCCCCTCTCGAAACGAAACTCGTATCGAAAGGAGCTTGCTATGTTCAAGCGTTTGTTTGGAATTGCCCTGGCCTTTGGAATGGCCGCCACTGCCCCTCCGGCTTTTGCTCAGCAGAGTTGCGCACAGCGCGAGCATGTGATCGCCAAGTTACAGGACAGTTACAAGGAACAGCTGGCCTTTGGTGGATTGCAGAAATCGCGCGGCGGACAGTCGGTCATGGAGGTCTGGACCTCAGAGGAAACGGGAAGTTACACCGTTTTGGTGACCCACGCGAGCGGCCTGAGTTGCATTGTCGCCGTTGGCACCGACTTTTTCGAGGCAATCCCGAAAATCAAAGTCGAGGGCACGCCAAGCTGATTTTTAAGGCGTAAGAACCCGTTTCCGGCCATCTTCGTTGCCACACAGATAAAGGGATGCTAGTGGCAATCCGGACTGTGAATTACCGGAGTGGAGCACCTGATGGCCGGGGACTATATCGTTAAAGACATTTCATTGGCGGGTTTTGGCCGCAAGGAATTGGATATCGCGGAAACCGAAATGCCGGGGCTGATGTCCCTGCGGGCCGAATATGGCGACAGCAAACCTCTGTCAGGTGCGCGGATCGTCGGTTCGCTGCACATGACCATCCAGACCGGGGTACTGATCGAAACGCTGGTAGCACTTGGCGCGGATGTGCGCTGGGCGTCGTGCAACATTTTCTCGACCCAGGATCACGCGGCGGCGGCGATTGCCGAGGCGGGCGTTCCGGTCTTCGCCATCAAGGGCCAGACGCTGGAAGAACACTGGGATTATCTCGACAAATCCTTCCTGTTCGACGACGGCCCCAACATGATCCTGGACGATGGCGGCGACGCCACGCTGTATATCCTGCTGGGCGCGCGCGCCGAAGCAGGCGAAGACATCATCCCCGTTCCGGGTTCGGAAGAGGAAGAGGTGATCAAGAAGCAGATCGCCAAGCGGATGGCGGCCTCGCCCGGCTGGTTCACCAAGATGCGCGACCAGATTCAGGGCGTGTCCGAGGAAACCACCACCGGCGTGAACCGCCTGTATCAACTGGTGAAGGACGGCCACCTGCCATTCCCGGCGATCAACGTAAATGACTCAGTCACCAAGTCGAAATTCGACAACAAATACGGCTGTAAGGAATCGCTGGTCGACGGTATCCGCCGCGCCACCGACACCATGATGGCCGGTAAAGTTGCCGTGGTCTGCGGTTATGGCGATGTAGGCAAAGGCTCAGCGGCTAGTTTGCGTGGCGCGGGTGCCCGCGTGAAAGTCACCGAAGTTGACCCGATCTGCGCGCTGCAGGCCGCCATGGACGGGTTCGAGGTCACTCTGCTGGAAGACGAAGTTGCCAGCGCGGACATCTTCATCACCACCACCGGCAACAAGGACGTGATCCGTATCGAGCATATGCGCGAGATGAAAGACATGGCCATCGTCGGCAATATCGGCCATTTCGACAACGAAATTCAGGTGGCCAGCCTGAAGAACCACAAATGGACCAACATTAAGGAACAGGTGGACATGATCGAGATGCCCTCGGGCAATCGTCTGATCCTGCTTTCCGAAGGCCGCCTGCTCAACCTCGGCAACGCCACCGGGCATCCTTCGTTCGTGATGTCGGCGTCCTTCACCAACCAGGTGCTGGCGCAGATCGAGCTGTTTACCAAGGGCGATGAGTATGAAAACGACGTCTACATCTTGCCCAAGCATCTGGATGAGAAAGTTGCCCGTCTGCATCTGGACCGCATCGGTGTGAAGCTGACCCAGATGGACAGCGAGCAGGCGGCCTATATCGGCGTGAAGCCCGAGGGCCCCTATAAGCCCGAGCATTACCGCTACTGATTGCGGATCGGGTATGACCGAACCTTCTGGACGCCGCCGGTTGATGCAACTGGCGGCGTCTTTCTTTTCGATCATTGTATTTCTATGTCTTGTTGGATCGGGCGTTTATCTGCTGTTGGCGCATCCCAAAACGCCACTTCCTGCGCATTGGAATCCCCTTCGGGACCTGACCCTGACAGCCCCGGTCACACCTGCCACCAAGTTCCAGCTTAATCGCGCGCTGGCGGACGAGGCACAGTGCCGGGCGGTGCTGTCACAAGCTGGTGCAGCATTCTCGGAGATGGAGGATTTGGTGGTCGATCAGAATTGCGGCATCGCCGGTCGGGGAACGCTGTCACAGTTGGTCAGTGCCCGGGTCAGCGGGGTCGAGACCCGCTGCACCACTGCTCTGCGCCTCGCGATGTGGGAACATCATGTGGTGCAATCCGCCGCGCGCGACCTGTTGGGAACCGAGGTGCGCGCGTTGCGGCATCTGGGCAGTTACAATTGCCGCCGTATGCGCACCGCGCAGGGGGAAAACAGCGGATGGAGCAGCCATGCAACGGCGGATTCCATCGACATCGTAGGAGTAGAACTGGCCGATGGGCGAACACTCAGCCTGCTACAGGACTGGACGAATCCGGGCCCCGAGGCTGACTTTCTGCATCGCATTGGGAAAGGGGCCTGCGACTGGTTCCGCGTTGTGCTGGGCCCCAATTTCAATCGCCTGCACGCGGATCATTTCCATCTGCAAGGACCCGGTTGGGGCTATTGCCGGTAGGTATCCCGGCCCCGCATCGCAGGGCCGGGGTTTCGCCTAGCGTCCGCTGACCGCGTCAGACAGCGATTTGAACCGGACGATCTTGTAGATGCCCTTAGAGGCATCCTCGCCATTGTTCAGTACTGGTGAGCGGTGCAACTCGTTAATCGTGGCATAGACATAGCCATCCGCACCGATCGAGAACCCGTCTGGCCACGGCAATTCATCATCCGACTGGAATAGAACCTCATAGGTCCCGTCCGGCTTGGTCACACCCAGCGCATTGTCCGTCATCGCAGTGATGTAGACATTGCCGCCGGTATCGACGGTCGAACCATCCGAGATCGGCTTGTCGCCATAGCGTTCAACCTTCGCCTCAAGATCAGCGTCTGACAGGCTTTCGTCCAGCAGCGCGGCGGTCGGGATGCGGTACATCGCGCTGGCCGTCATCGGGGCGAAATAGACCCATGTGTTCGTCGGATCGACGGTGATCGGGTTGATGCCGATCTTGGCCGGATTGCCGCCCAGCGTGATCTCGCGCCCGTCGATCACCATCGGCGTATCCTCGGGAATCGTATATTGAGAGCCTTCCAGAACCCGTCGCGCACGCCCGGTGTCCAGATCGACCACGATGATGGCCGAGTTCTGACCGTTGCCTGTGTCCGAGATGTAGATGGCCCCGTGGTCGCGGTCCACGGCCAGATCGTTCAGGAACGAGGTCGGGCGCGCCACCGGAGCGCCGATATAGTGAATCGCATGCAGCGTCTCGGTATTGGTGTCCCAACCGACGATGCGCCCGGTCTGGTTTTCACCCTGACCGTCCAGCATCCACAGGATACCATCGCGGTCGGCGCGCAGGCCCAGCACACCGTTCAGCCCATCCGCATCATCCTTCGGGGCGCGGGCCCAGTCTTCGGTCGGGTAGGGTTTGGTGGACCCGTCGGGCATCACCTCAACCACGCGCAGTTCGGGGCCGTAGAATTCATGAACCGACATGAACATGCGCCCGTCCGGGCCAATGGCCAGATTGCCCGGGGGCATGGCCTTTTCGAACTCAAGATAGGTTTCCAACTCGGCCGCTGCGGCGGGCAGGGCCAGCGCAAGCGCGCATGTGGCTGCATATAGGGATTTCATCGGGTCCTCCTCTGGTGATGGCAGAGCAGATATCATTTGAATTTTTCCGCGATAACTGGCTCAATTCTGAAACCAGCGTTAGGAATTTTCGAATGTACCACGTGAACGACCTGCTGACCTTTGTCGCTGTCGCCAAAACCGGCGGCGTCGGGTCGGCGGCCAAAGCACAGGGGCTGTCTGCGGCCACGGTCAGCCACCGCATCACCAAGCTTGAGGAGGTGCTGAACCTCAAACTGTTTCACCGCAACAGCCGCAAGGTGCAACTGACGGATGAAGGGCTCATCTTTCTGGACCGGATCGAACCCCTTCTGGCCGATCTGCGCGAGGCCGAGCTGGACGCTGGCAGTGGCACCGGGGCCTTGCGTGGACATCTGCGGGTCACGCTATCGCCGTGGATTCTGTCGCGCTTCATTATGCCGATGATGGGTGCGTTTCAGTCAGACCATCCCGATCTGACCGTCGAGTTTCTGGCTGTGGACCGCTATGTCTCGCTGGTCGATGAGGGTATCGATTGCGCCATTCGGGTCGGTCAGATGGCGGACAGCACGCTGAAGGCGCGCAAACTCAGCGACAATGATCGCATCATCTGCGCGGCGCCCTCGTTTTGCAACAAGCACGGAACGCCACGCTCGGTCGAGGATTTGCGCACAATGCGCTGGGCGTGCCTGCCCTGGCAAACGCGGCTGGATATAGCGGACGGAAACGGCGCGGCGCTGTTTTCAATTCCGCGAGGAATCGCGGTCTCCAATTCCGACATGCTGACCGAGGCGGCGGTTCAGGGTCTTGGCCTTGCTGTCAAGTCCCGTCTGGCTGTGCAGCGCGAGCTTGAGAGCGGGGCGTTGTGCGAAATTCTGCCGGGTATCCTGAAATCGCCTGAAGCTCCAATTTCTTTCGTCCATACAGGCACTTCCACACCGGGTCGCAAGGTGCGTGCCTTTTCGACTCTGGCCAGTGCGGCGTTTCAACGAGCACGGGGCCAACCGAAGTCCGCTTAGGAGGCGAAGTGCGGATTTTTCCCCTTTGAGTGCGACACCCGCGCGATTAGCGTTCCGACATCTGATTATGAAGATGCAAAATCGCGGCAAACGCCGCTTTAGGGAGAGAATTTCATGGGAAAACGTGACGAGTTGATCGCCAAATACGCAGAGGACCTGAAGTCCAAATGCGGTATGGATGCGGACATGGACCTTTTGACCAAGGTCACCATTGGATGTGGTCCCGCTATCTATGATGCGGATGCATGCACGGTGGCTTCCAGCCAGGACGCTGAACTGGAAACCGTCAAGAACAACTTTCTGATCAAAAAGCTGGGCTTGTCGGATGGCCCGGAATTGATGGAAGGGATCAACAAGACGATCGAAACCTATGGCAAGTCCGAGCGGAACAAGTACCGGGCCGTGGTCTATTACATGCTGACCAAACATTTCGGGAAAGAGTCCGTTTACAGCTGATCCCGGATTTCCTTTTGCTGCACCCGTCAGTTCCATGGCGGGTGTTTTCAATTTTAGGCACTTGGCGTTTGATATCTTGAGGCCTGATCGGTTAAGGTATCAATGTGGCCAGGACGGTCAGAACCATAGATTTCTATACGCGTGTGGTGTGATGGGAGCACGCGGGGTAGGGAAGGTTCTGCACTGTCAGAACCTTCCCGATTTTCCTAGTTATTTGCATTCAAAAGCCGTGCGATAAATTGCTCAAACTGGCTGGGCTGCGCGCTTGGGCGCTGTGTGGGCTGTCGGCCGTTGCCTTCCAGGTAAACTTCGATATGTCCGGGGCGGGTTTTGCGGGCTGCACCAGTAAAGTCCCGTGAAATGCCACCAAGCGCCTCGGCCGCTGCCGCAGCTACGTCTGCATCCTGTTGGTGATAATAACGCACCTGAGTATCCCGGACGGAAAACCCCACACGCGCGGTGTCGACGATATTGGCTTGCCCGCCCGACAAAAGATTCAACGCCCGTGTTCCGGTTTCTGCAGGTACCCGATTTGGCACAAACAGCGATACATCCGAATTGATTGCGGGGCGCGCAACCGGCGGTGTGTCCAGTTCCGCGCGCAATGGTTCGATGGCCTGGATGGGCTCGGTCAACGCAATATTGGTCACTTGTGGCACAATGTCGGGCTCTGTTTGTGCTGCGACAGGGCGGGGCGCGCGCGCCACCTCGACCGGCAACGGATGGAATGTCGCCAATACCAAGGTTTGGGACGGTGCCAAAGCGGGGACGGAAACGCGCGACTCGGTGCCCGGGCCATAAAAGGCGAACGCAGTTTGCGCGACATCGGGTTGCTTTGAAATCAAGGGCGGCGTCGTACCCAATGAGCTTTCTTCCCGACCTGTTAGCTCCGGCAGAAAAACTCTGGCCGCCGGAGCATACGGCAGATCCCTTTCCGGGGGCGTTGGCCGCAGGGCAACCCTTGGCAAATCCGGTGCCATATCAGGAAGCGTCAACTGCACTGGAGCGCGGGTTTCGGATGCATAGGCCGCTCCGCTGAACAAAGACCCCAGGATTGCGCCGGGGTCGGACGGTGTTTGCAGACGGTTACCGGCCAGCTTATCCCAACTGGATATCGCGGTACTTCCACCCCAAAGCACGAATGCCACAATCAGCGCGGTCGCTAACACTTTTGGAAAGGCTGAATTAGACTCTCTTCCTTTGCGTCCCCGGTCAATTTCCGGCGAAACGGCCTGAGGTGTGACCGCGCGTTCCAGCGTCGATAGATGTTGAGCCTGCGGGCGTGGCGACGGTGTCTCAACTTCCGCTGAGACAGGTTTCCCGGCTTGATTTGCATTTGATTGCGCAAGTGCCTCGGCCCGTTGTTTCCGCGCGATTTCAAGACGTGCTTCCCACGTCAGACGCCTTGGCGCAGCATCATTGTCACGGGGACCACCACTTTTGTCATCACTGTCAGACACTGGCTCAAACTTTCACAACACTCGAAACCCAAACACACAGATTCCGGGACCGAAAAACGTGGTACCGAAATCGCTTGGCTGAACGTCAGAGATTATAGCAGTTTCTCTAGCCGCTGGGAAGAAAAGCACGAGGCTTATTCAATCATGCCGGGTTTGACCCAGAGCGCATACGGTTTCCCATTCCACTTCACTGACCGGTTGCACCGACAGCCGAGAGTTCTTGACCAGCACCATGTCCGACAACCGCTCGTCCGCTTTGATCTGGTCCAATGTCACAGGTACAGAAAACGGACGCACGGCCTTGATATCCACGCATTCCCAGCGTTCGTCATCCGTGGTGCTGTCGGGGTGGGCCTCGGCGCAGACCTCGACGATGCCGACAATCGCCTTGTCTTTTTGCGAGTGGTAAAAGAACCCGCGATCACCCATCTGCATCTGCCGCATGAAATTGCGCGCCTGATAATTGCGCACGCCGTCCCATTCTTCGCCGACTTCGCCTTTGGCGACCTGTTGGTCCCAGCTCCAGGTTGAAGGTTCGGATTTGAACAGCCAGTAAGCCATCAGCCGACGACCTTTTTCCACGCGATCAGTTCAACGGATTGGAACAGACCGGCTTTTGCATAAGGATCATTGTCGGCCCAGGCCCGGGCTGCTGCCATATCTTCGACCTCAAGGATGATCAGCGATCCGATCATTGCATCGTCGTTCAGCAGGGGCCCGGCCTGTGACACAACGCCGGTTTCCTCGATATAGGCCAGATGGGCCGAGCGATTGTCCAGCCGGGTTTGCAACGCGCCTTCCTTGTCGCGGGCGATGAGGGCGATCAGCATATTATTCCTCCTTCAGGGGTCGGTTCAGCAGAGTTTCGATAGCTTGGGTGACACTGTACGCACCGTGGCTGAGATCGGCCACCGTGGCGCTGATGGGCATGTCCAGCGCTTCGGCCGTGGCGATGTCAGACATGGCGCGGGCGGTGGCGACGCCCTCGACCGTAGTGGTGGTGTCAAAGGGCTTGTTTTGACCCAAACTCAGGCCAAAACGGTAATTACGGGACAGTTCGGACGAACAGGTCAGGACCAGATCACCCAAACCGGACAACCCCATCAGCGTATCGGGCCGTGCGCCGCGCATCAGCGCGTACCGCTGCATCTCGGCAAATCCCCGCGTCATCAGCGCCGCACGGGCACTGTCACCCAACCCGGCACCTATGGCCGCGCCGCAGGCGATGGCCATGACATTCTTGAGCGCGCCGCCAAGTTCGGCCCCGGCAACGTCCGTGGTTCGGTAGAGGCGCAGGTTTGCAGTGGTCAGTTCGTGCTGCAGCTCATGCGCATCATCTTCGCAGGCCAGTGTCAGAGCGGTGGGCAGCCCACGCGCGATATCATCGGCAAAACTCGGTCCGGTGAGCAGGGCGGGGCGCGCATCCGGGATGGTTTGGCGGATCACCGAAATCGGGCCAAGACCTGTAGACAGTTCGATCCCTTTGCAGCACGCGACCAGCGTCTTTCCGGCCAGCGCCGGGGCGTGATGCCGCAAGGCGTTGCGCATCTGCTGCATGGGCACCGAGATCAGTAGAGTGTCGCTGGCTGCGGCCACAGATATATCCGATGTGACCGAGATCGTATCAGGCAGCGTGACATCGGGCAGACGTGTTTCGTTCATCCGGCTGGAGTTCATACGTTGGGCGTGTTCGTCATCCCGTGCCCACAAAGTGACCGGCCCATTCCCCGCCAGCGAAATCGCCAGCGCGGTTCCGAACGCGCCCGATCCAAGCACCGCGACGCTCATGCCTTGGCTCCTTTCCTGCCACTGCCCAGCATGGCCGGGCTGGTCTGGTCCAGCGGCCACCTGGGACGGGCTGTCAGGTCTAACCCGTCCCGCGCCCCAAGGCGAAACCGTTCAATTCCGGCATAGGCGATCATTGCGGCATTGTCAGTGCAAAGCGCCAGCGGCGGCGCGATGAACCGCGTGTTTTTTTGGTCGCAAATAGTCTCTAATGATGCACGAATTGCGGAATTTGCCGCCACACCTCCGGCGACGGCGATCACCGGATCCGCGGGAGCATGTTCCAGATACTGATCAATTGCACGACGGGTCTTCTCGGCCAGTGTATCGACGACGGCTTGCTGAAATCCGGCGCACAGGTCTGCACGGTCTTGTCGGGTCAAGCCGCCCTGATCGGCCACGATCTGATCCCGCATTCGCATCAACGCTGTTTTGAGTCCCGAGAAGGACAGATCACACCCGGGACGATCCAGAAGCGGTCGGGGAAACCGAAAGCGCGAGGGATTGCCTCGTCGCGCTTCAGCCTCGACCGAGGGGCCACCCGGTTGTGAAAGGCCCAGCAGGCGGGCAGTTTTGTCAAAAGCTTCGCCCGGCGCATCGTCGATCGTACCGCCCAGTCTAGTAAACTGTTCCGGGCCGTGCGCGATCAGGTATTGGCAATGGCCGCCCGAAACCAGCAGCATCAGATACGGAAAAGCAATCCCGTCCGTCAGGCGCGGTGTCAGCGCGTGCCCGGCCAGATGGTTGACCCCGATCAGCGGCAGGCCGGTCGCGGCGCTGATCCCTTTGGCACACATGACGCCGGACAGGACGCCGCCGATCAGACCCGGTCCTGCGGTTACCGCGACCGCGTCCATATCGGACAGAGCCAGACCTGCATCCTTCAAGGCCTGCGTGACACAGATATCCAGCTTCTCGGCATGGGCGCGGGCCGCGATCTCGGGCACTACGCCACCGAAGGCACTGTGAAGCTCGGTTTGTCCGTGAACAATCGAGGACAACACCTCAGCCCCTTCGCCGCTTTGGCGCACGACAGCGGCGGCTGTGTCATCACAGCTGCTTTCCAGCCCGAGGACAGTAAGTGTTTGCACCATTGGCCCGATCCGTTACACCTTGATTGCCAAGCGGGGTATCACCCCGTGCGGATGCAAACAATCCCAAGGCCCAAGGCGCCGACTTTTGTATTTGTTGATGACCCGTCCCCGTGCCGCGTCCGAACGGTTCGTTGCACAGCTTTCGACCCGCGTCAGGTCACGGGTTGAGGTCATCCATTCTCCGATCCTGGATATCCGGACACTGCCGGTTCAGGTGGATGTGGCTGGGATCAAAGGCCTTATCTTTACGTCGGCCAACGCTGTGAATGCAGCCGTCTCACTGGGCGTGACCCGAGACATGCCGGCCTACTGCGTCGGTTCGGTCACCACGGGAACAGCCGCTGATGCCGGGTGGCGGGCGCAGATGATGGGCGCATCCGCGGAAGAGCTGGTTGCCGCCTTGCTGCAGGCCAGACCAGTATCGCCGCTTTTGCATCTGCGCGGCGAGCACAGCCGGGGTAACATTGCGCAAAGACTGACCGAATCTGGACTGACAACACATGAACAACCCGTCTACCGACAGCTTTTGTTACCGCTGACATCGGACGCCCTTGCCGCTGCCGCTGGTAAAAAGCCGGTTATCGCCCCGGTTTTTTCGCCCAGAACGGCGCGACATTTTGCCGAAACCTGGACAGGAAATGCGCCGTTATGGCTGGCAGCCATCAGCGAAGCGACCGCCGAACCCCTTTATTCCTTGGACTATGTGCATCTGAAGATCGCGTCAGAGCCGACCCCGGACGAAATGAGGAAAGCCGTTAAAAAACTTGTGAAACACGCGATGCGGGTTGAGGGTGACGAGACCTCCGATTAACTTGGTCAGGTCTGTTATTCATGTGTTTTTGGATTCGATAAGGGGAAGATTGCGGTGGCTGGTAAGAAAAAGTCCGATCAAAAGCCGGTGGAAGATCCCAAGTCGGATGACGTGGCCGATACCGGTGTTGACGCCGAAGGTACGACAGATGCTGTGACCCTTGACGCCGCCGAGCCAGTCGGGAAGGCCCCTTCCGAAGCCGAAGCCGAAGCCGAAGCCGAAGCCGAAGCCGAAGCCGAAGCCGAAGCCGAAGCCGAAGCCGAAGCCGAAGCCGAAGCCGAAGCCGAAGC